>JAGHUB010000300.1 GCA_018065025.1 Candidatus Equihabitans merdae | reverse complement strand
CTAATAATATACAAATAATATAAAATGTAAAATACTGTCTACACATTTTACCACAATAAGATGAATGAGTTGACTTTTTGTTGTGAAACCTACCTGATTGGTATATAATTCGATATGTGTTCAAAAATGGCTCGTTAAAGCTATTTTGAGCAAGCAATACAAAGCTTTTTCAAAAGAAAGGATCTTATCATTATGACAGCAAAAGAACGTGTTATGTCTGCCTTAAAATTTGAAACTGTTGACAAGACTCCTACATTTCCTATGGAAGGTACCGGCTGGGTTTGCAAAAAGCATGGTATCAGCTATGACGAAATGTTTGCATTGGAAGATTGCGGTGCATCACTGATCGTAGAAGCCTTCAAAGAAATGGGCAGTGACATCATGTTCGCCGGCGGTGAAGCCTGGATGGGCTTTACACAGGCCTTCGGCGGTTCTATCGACGCTTCCGAAATCGGCACACCCATTATCGCTGGTCCTTGCATCGATGATAAGAATGGCGAAACTCCTCTTTATGATTGCAGCTATGATGAACTGCGCGAAAAACTTCTGGCCGCTCCCATCGTACAGAGCGCTCTGAAGCAGATCCGTGAAGTTAAGAAGTTAGTAGGCGAAGAATATCCGGTATCTCCGGGTATGGCTGCTCCCTTTACTGCCGCTTCTACTATGGTCTCTCCCAAGAGATTCGTTAAGATGGTTGGTAAGAAGAGTCCCAACCTTCCCAAACTTCTGGAACTGGCTGCAACTATCACAGCTATCATGGTTGACCTCGAGACAGAAGCCGGTGCTGATATCATCGCCACTCCGGATCCGGTTGGTTCAGGCGACATGATCAGCATGACAACATACAACGACATCGTTGCTCCGGCTTACAAGAAGTTCATGGAAACTCGTAAGTCCGAAACTCCTATCATCATGCACATCTGCGGTAATGCCGGCGAACGTGTTGAATCTGTTCGTGATCTGGGCGTCAGCGTCTTCTCAGTTGACTCCATGGTTGATATGGCAGACATGCTGAAACGTGCCGATCATAAGATCGTCATGATGGGCAGCCTTTCACCGGCAGCTACTCTGCTTCAGGGTACACCGGATAAGGTCTATGAAGAAGCCACAGCTCTTCTGGAACTGGCCGCTGCCAATAATGGCGGTTTCTTCCTGTCAACAGGCTGCGAACTTCCGGCTCCCAGCCCCCTTGAAAATATTCAGGCTATGATCAAAGCCCGTGATGATTTCGCTGCCAGAGCATAATCCCGGGATTGGTCCTATAATTCATAAAATAATACGAGCAGGCGGATAATCCGTCTGCTCGTTTATCATTTTCTTATTTAATAATCATATTATGCCAGCTCGGCCAGAGTCTGCAGGGCACGATCTTTGACGATCAGCTTGGCGTGTTCCTTCAGATGAGCTTCTCTTGAAGAGGTGCAATCATACATGGTGCTGTATTCAGACAAGGTGTTGCAGATGCGGTTGAAGGACTCCGGTGTCAGATCGGTCTTGTGAACGATAAGACAGTAGGCTTCTTCCTTCTCTTCGTGGTAGAGAGTATTGGGGGCATCGAAGATACCCTTCAGAATACCTGAGGCTGCGATAACAGTATCCAGATCCTTGAAGGCGAAGAGGCGGACCATATCGGCATCCACCGGCTTAGCCTGATTCTCTTTGATAGCAGCGTCCTTGCGACGTCTCTTGCGCTTGGGAGCAGCTTCGGCGGCACTTTCTTTCTGTCCATACAAGTCCAGAATGTCGTCAGCACCTTTAAGGGTGGGAGCTTCTTTACTGCCACCGTGTCCAAGACTGTCCGGTGTGAACTTAGCGAATCGTGTGTCCAGTTCCTCAGGATCATCCACTCTGGTAATGACCAAAGTCAGAGAGCCGGCCCCGGTGGGGACAGCTTCAATCATAAGAGGACCGGAGGAAGCATCGAAACCACATTCATCATGAGCTTTAGTAATCATCTCTTTAAACAAAGCTCTGGCGGCTTCGGAACCATAGGCCAGTTCACTGAACTTCATATTGAAATCGATCAGATCAGCTGTTGTTAAGGTACAGCGAATCTGCTTATCACTGATTTTTTCTATCTTCATAGCATACCCTGTAAAAATGATACATCGTTAGATTCACATATTATATCGGAGAAACACAGTGGTGTAAATGCCTAAGCTGATATGACCATTTTGCAGAAATGTTCCGATCTTATGGGATTTTCAAAAAGCCTTGAAAGCCATATGGCTTTGTTGTTAAAGTGCAACCAGGTCGACCAAACAGCTCTCACAAAGAAAGATGTGTTTAGAAGTAGAAGTGTAAGGAGGAATGAATCGGTCCTGAACTAACGAGTATTCATGCGAATCACTATTAAAGCACCTCGCCCAAGTAGCATAGTCCTCGCTATCTTGTGCACACACAGAGGTGCTTTTTCCTATGCTGAGAAGCCTGCATGATTCCGTAAGCAGGCAATTCGCCAAAGGAGCCCGAAAATCCATAGCATTATTACAATCTAATTGCTATAATGTCTTGATGGAGGCATAGGATGAAAACTCAAACCACAAAGAAAACAGGTAAGCGTACACGCAGAAAATCAAATAAGAATTCATACGTTGGCGTTGTTGCCGTTCTGATCGTACTGGTTGTCTTAGCCGGCATCCTGTCAGTTGTTTTCAGATCCTTTATGCCATCGAAAGAAAAAGCAGATTTGAATGCTCTATACGGCATCACCGGAGAAGATCGCATCGGTGTATCCGTAGACGGGCTTATTTCTTCTGAACCCGCATTAGTTCGTGACGGTAAATATTACCTGTCCATGTCACTGGTAGAAGACCGGGTCAACGAAGCCCTCTGGTTTGATGAAGCCGAGCAGCTCATGTGTGTCACCACACCCACCCAGTTTACTACATTTACCAAAGAGGAAATGTTGGCATCCGGTGCCATGCTGGATGGCGAAACCATGTATCTTTCCATGGACTTCATCAGTCAGTGGTCCGATGTAGAAATCGCCTATTACGAAGATCCTGCCCGCATGATGATTCGTACTACCTGGCCTTATGAAGTGATTCAGGTAGATAAGAAGACCTATATCCGTGAGAAAGCCACAAAGCGAGCACCTTATCTGGCTGAAGTAGCAGCAGGCGAAAGTCTTCTTCTCATCAGTGAATGTGAGGGTCAGGCCGAGATGGAAGGCTGGTATTACGTAGCCACCACAGACGGCCGCAGCGGCTATGTCCAGACAGACTGCCTGGGTGACCGTTGGATGGAAGGTGATGATCACGTAAGTACCATCGGTGAATACACATCCGTTACTCTGCCGGGTAAAGTAAACATGGTATTTTATCAGACCGATAATGAATCCATGAACGCCACCCTGTCCGAAAAACTGGCCAATGGTGTCAGCGGCATTAATGCCATCTGCCCCACCTGGTTCTTCATGGACGGCCCGGGAACAGCTCGTTCCATCTGTGATGCCTCCTTTGTGGAGACCTGTCACAACCAGGGCTATCAGGTATGGGCTCTCTTAAATGATATCGATGGCAATTGCACTTCTTCCTCAGATGTGACAGAAGCTCTGCGCCGCAACACAGATCGTCGTCGCCTGGTGGATTTCCTTATGCAGGAGATCACATCTTACGGTATCGATGGCCTCAACATCGACCTGGAGCATGTCTCTGAAGAAGGTGCACCTTTCTATCGTGAATTCATTCGTGAGCTTTCCGTGGAATGCCGTAATCGTGGCTTATGCTTGTCTGTGGACAATTACGTTCCCATGGATTATTCCCTGTATCTGGACCGTGGTGCCATTTCCAAGGTGGTAGACTACATGATCGTTATGTGCTACGACGAGCATTATTACGGTTCCGATGAGGCCGGTTCTGTCGCTTCCATTTCCTTCCTGAAACGGGGTATCGAGCGCACCATGAGAGAAGTGCCCAGAGAGAAGATCGTAGCAGCTCTGCCTTTCTACACCAGAAT
>JAGHUB010000190.1 GCA_018065025.1 Candidatus Equihabitans merdae | reverse complement strand
CTATATGAACTGTCTGTTTCTGAAAATAACAGCACTGCCGCGTCGAAAAAACGGCGCGGCAATACGAAAATATTATAATAAATTAATAAGCAATAAACTTGCCGCCTACATAACCTTCTACACCGTTGACACGAATATGGCGCCAACCGCTCTCTGTGTTACCGATAACAGTAACTTCAGTACCGGCAGGAAGGTCATAGATCAATACCCGACTATCATAGCTTCCTGATTCGCGAACATTGCAGGTCGCAGTAGTTCTGGCCGGAGTCTCTTTGTGTTCTGCTTCATAGGCAGCCTGAGCAGCGGCAGCTTCGGCAGCGGCACGAGCTTCTTCTTCAGCTTTAATACGAGCCTCTTCTTCAGCACGAGCCTGGGCTTCAGCTTCCTGTCTGGCTTTTTCTTCAGCCTCTGCCTGAGCCTGAGCTTCGGCTTCGGCCTGAGCTTTCTGCTGATCGATAGCAGCAAGAGCCTGGTCATATTCTTTCTGAACCTTAGTGATGACAGCCTTGGCTGCATCAGAAGCATTGACTTCTTCGATAAAAGCAGTCTTGTCGGCATCTGTTGTACCCGTAACGATATAAGCACGGCCGGCTTCGTCTCTGGCAACAGACAGCTGACTTAAACCGGGAAGTGTACCGTCGGCGCCCTCGGTCAGATAGTGATAATAAGCATATACGACGTAGAAATCGTTATTCTTATTGGAAGCAATATAAGCAGTGATATCGCTATAAGTAACATTGGGTGCAGATGTGACGGATGCGGCATCGGCATCAGAAAGTGTATCTACCAATGCACGAAGTGTATCAACATCCTTATTCTGAAGTGCACCATAATAATGCTTGATCAGGTTCAAAACTTCTTCCGGTGAATCAGTCATCATAACGATTCCCTTGTTTTCAGGTACATCAACCCCACTCTGTGTAGGAATGCTCTCAACCTGAGAAGCAACTGACTGACCTTCCGGCACATCGGTAGTGGATAATACAGAATCTTCTGCAAAATCCTGACCGTTTCTTGATGCTGAATAATGTGCTGACAAAGCACGAACGCCGAAAAACAGGGCAGCGACTACTGCCAGGATGCCCAGAATCAGCAAAATATAACGCAGGTTATCTGATAACCATTCTCTGAAATCGTTCACTATTAATACCCCCTTGTAAACTTTTCCCCTAGTGCTTGTCTCATAAGCCTTATAATTCTACCACATATTGTTTTTTCTTGCAAAACAAATAGCGGTGGTTGCCCACCGCTTATCTAGCACGCCTGACAGGAGTCGAACCCGCGCACCTGGAACCGGAATCCAGTGCTCTATCCACTGAGCTACAGGCGTATGATTTCTATGGAGATAATGGGATTTGAACCCACGGCCTTTCGGATGCGAACCGAACGCTCTCCCACTGAGCTATATCCCCTAACGACTTAATATGATACTCCATCGGAGGAATGACTTCAAGTCCAATGTCGCCATTCCTTGAGTGACGAACATGGTCCTGCCACAAATGCAGCACTCAGGCCGAATCATTCCTCCTTTGACATATCAATAAGTTAGTTAGGCAATTTCCAGTACGCCGTCTCTGCGGCGATATCTGTAGACATTGAAGGACAGCACCTCATCCGGCTCCACTTCTGTTGAATTGACTTCTTTAATGGTTAACCGCAGATTGTCTATGCCTGAACAGTAGGATTCCGGCATGACGATCAATTCATGGATAGAGCTTGGGATGATGAGTACATCCTCCCCGAAAGCCTCTGCCAAAGCAATAAAGAGCTGTGGATTCAACAATATGGACGCACCAAAAAGTCTGGCACTTGTGGTCATCACATACATTGGCGGATTAAAACCATGATTATCCAGACCTGTGCACAAAGACAACTGAGCCATATCCATCAGATCTACTTCGGCATGGTTGACCCCGTTTTCCAAAGCCAGTTCATGAACTTCTTCCTGCGTCATGCCCCAACTTTCCAACTCCCGGTCTTTCACCAGAAAACCTCCCACTTCTCCATCCGGCATAGTCACTTTGACGTAATAGACCACTGCCAGATCCAGAAAGTCCATATGTGGCGTATCCCTCAGCATAACTTCATTCATAGCATGATTGATCAGTTTGGGGCAAAGAAGGGGCTTAATAAATGCCGGCTCCGTATAATTGACCGACTCCACAAAAGATCTTTCTTTGGTGTATTGATGTGTGGTTACGATCTTCTCCGCAATCTGAGTCACTGTTTTGCCGGTATTGTAATCCTCGTAGCACATTCCCACAGGAATCACGGGACAAGTACCACTTTCGCCCTCGTGGATACTCAATCCATCGTAAGAAACCTGATTATTTCGTGAGATCCGGTGCAGCCGTACAGTCATGCTTTCTCCGGCTTGTTGTTTAACTTCTTCCAGCAGATGCCATTTAAATGCTTCGTAATTCATCCTTTTCTCCTTTGTTATAAATGCTTCAGCTCTCACACATAGCTCTCACAAAGGAAAATGGTGTTACTCACAAAACAAAATCGTTATATTGCCTATAAAACAACCTACGGCAGTCCCGAAGGACTGCCGCAGCGGAAATTATTATCTTATTAAGATTAAACTCTCTTCAGATATTCACCTGTTCTGGTGTCGATCTGGAGTCTGTCACCGATGTTGATGAACAGCGGTACAGAAATGATAGCGCCTGTTTCTACAGTAGCGGGCTTGTTGGCACCCTGAGCTGTATTGCCGGCGAAACCGGGTTCTGTTTCTGTAACTTCAAGTTCAACGAACAGAGGCGGTTCAATAGCGAATACTTCGTTCTTGTAGGAGCAGATACGACATACATCGTTTTCTTTAACGAACTTCATAGAATCGCCGATAGCTTCCTGACCGACCATAGTCTGTTCGAAAGTTTCCTGATCCATGAAATAATACAGATCGCCATCGTTATAAAGATACTGCATATCTTTTCTTTCGATACGGGCCTGCGGGAATTTTTCAGTAGGTCTGAATGTTTTTTCGACAACACCACCACTGATGATGTTTTTCAGTTTTGTACGAACGAAAGCGGCACCTTTACCGGGTTTTACGTGCTGGAATTCGATGATCTGGAAAACCTGTCCGTCCATATCCAGTGTCAAGCCGTTCTTGAAATCGCCTGCAGATATCATAAAAAGTAATCCTCCTGTACTCAATAACTTTCAACTAAAAACTTAGCTAATTTATTTTACTCCACTTCACTGGCCTTTTCAACCATTAATATTGTTTCCAAAGTCACCTGATCCAGAGTTTTTCCATCTGTTGAGATCATGAAGTTTGAAGTTTTTGTATAGACTTCCTGGCGTTGTGCCATCAGGTCACGAACTCTGCTCTCCGGATCTTCTCCCTGAAGAAGGGGTCTCTTATCAATCTGGTGAGCCAGTCTTTTCATGATGGTATCGGCATTAGCAGTCAGATAGAAAATATCGCCGCTTTTCTTCATAAGGCTGACGTTTTCAGAACGAGTGACAGCACCACCGCCGCAGGAAACGATACCGCCCTTCTGTGTGGACAGATATTTCAGCACATCTGTCTCTCTTCTACGGAACTCCTCTTCCCCCTGTTTGGCAAAGATCTCGGAAATGGTGCAGCCGGCAGCCTCTTCGATCATATCATCCATCTCGTAAACCATCTGGCCTGTCATAAGGCCCAGATTGCGGCCCACAGAGCTCTTACCTGACCCCATGAAACCAGTCAGGTAAACCAGTCGATCACTCTGACGAATGGTGTGTATACCCTTCAGAATAGACTGAACTTCATAAACATTCAGCTGGCCCGGTGCGCTGGCACATTTGTCTGAGGCAAATGTCATAGCGATGCCATAAGCTTCACCGGCAATACGGCTGGCCATGCCATATTGGCCCATAGAGATCAAAATGCGGGGAACAGACATGGTACGCTGGGCTGTTCTGGCTGTACGAAGCAGTGTAAGCAGATCCTTATATTCATTTGCCATAACAGCCATCTTGGCAATAGAAGCGCCTCTCTGCTCCATTCTGGCCAGGGTTTCCTGCATCTCTTCTTCAGAAGGTGTGCCTTCGAAATGATGACAGGACATGACGGTAGCTATACCAAGCTTCTTTGCTTTTTCGATGGATTCATCACAAACCAAAGCTTCTTCCATATCCAGCAGATCAACACAGCCGCTTTCCATGATGGTATCCAGAAGCTGTGCATAGCTTTCACTTGTAACCTCAACCAATCCGCCTTCAAATGAAGTTCTGATAGTTACCAACAGAATTTTATCGCAAACTGCTGCATATACATCCTTAAGAAGTTCTTTAAGTTTCTTCGAATCAAACAGTTCTTCAAAAGAATCCAGTCGAAGTTCGATGGCATCGCAAGGTGTCAGGATGGCACCAGCAACTTTATCCATAATGTTCTCTTTAGTTTGTTCCATAACAGGAACGATAACCTTGGGGATACCGTAGCCGATATCCACGCCTTTTACAGTAATCATATCTAAGTGAGCCTTTCTATGGTAAACTGTTCGCAGTAATAAAACATGATAAGAGGTTAATATGAATACTAACGAACAATCATCAATTCATAAATATGCATTGATCGGTCATCCGGTTGCCCATTCCATGTCTCCCACCATCCACAACAGCTCCTTCAAAGCATTGGGTCTGCCCTGTGAATATGGCTTAGTGGATTCTGCTGAGAGAGGTCTTGTAGAGACCGTTCGTTTCCTTAAAGAAAATGATTATTATGGCTGGAATGTCACCATGCCGGATAAAACAGCTATGTGCGACCTGTGTGATGAAATCAGTCTTCCGTCACGAATCACACATGCCGTCAATACCATCGTCAACAAAGATGGCAAACTCTATGGAACAACAACAGACGGCGAAGGTTTTGTCTTCGCTGCAAAACGCATGAACATAGACCTTAAAGGCAATGTCCTTACCCTCTTAGGTGGTGGTGGCGCCGCCGGTTCCATGATGATCGCAGCTGCACTGGAAGATGCCCATACGATTCACGTCTTCTGCCGAAGTGAAAAATCCAGAGAACGCATGGATCTTCTCCGTCAGAAGCTTGATGGTGAATCCGCCTGTCGTATCCTGATTCATGAGTATAAGACAGATGATTTCATGCAGCAGTGTCTGAATGAAAGTATCATGCTGGCCAATGCCACCAGTGTGGGCATGGGCGAAACATCAGAAGCTTCACCCATCGACCAGCTGACCCTTAACAAAGAAACAGCTGTCTTCGATGCCATCTATCATCCGTCTGTCACCAAATTGATGGAGACGGCGATGGAATGTGGCTGTCAGACAGCTAATGGCTTGCCTATGCTTGTTGGTCAGGCTGCCGCTTCTTTTAAACTGTGGACAGGAGAAGACATGCCCCTCACTGCTCTGCCTTTTTCTTTCTAGTTGCTCGTTTTTTTGGTTTTTCTTCAGCTGCCGGAGCTTCTTCGGCAGCTTTTTCTGTTTCTACAGCTTCTTCTGCCTTGGCAGCTTTAGTCTTTCTTGTTGTAGTCTTTTTAGCAGCCTTCTTGGGAGCAGC
>JAGHUB010000276.1 GCA_018065025.1 Candidatus Equihabitans merdae | reverse complement strand
CCTGCTTTGTCGGCTGAAAGCCGGACACTTTCCGATACCTTGACGGCAAAGGGATGGGTGGCATCGATAACACAGAGGAAGTCTTCTGACTGCATCAATTCAATCATCCCCTCTTCATCCAACCGCCCGGTATGAACAATCAGGTTGGGATGCGTATCCATAACCACCTGTCCATAGGCTGTTGCCACACAGACATGACAGCACGTGCCTAGATCCAGCAGTTTTTCCGCCAGGCAGCGTCCTTCAGTGGTGCCTGCAAAAATCAGTATCTTATTCACGATTCTCTCGCTCATAGCCGTAACCTCTGGGGGTTACCATCTTACCGTCTACAACCTTTGTGGTGGTATTGCCGATGAAAACAGTGGTGAACATATCCACCTTAGTATCGCGAAGTTCTTTAAGTGTATAAATATTGCCGCATTCTCCTTCACGACCGATGTTCATAGCAGTACCGCAGATGGTTTCTTCCGGCAGAACTTCCAGCAGGATATCGCAGGCTTTCTGCAGATAATCCGGTCTCTTATTGCTGGAAGGATTGTAAAGCACGATAGACATACCGGCTTCAGCACAATTATGAAGACGCTTTGTAATGGCCTCCCAGGGAGTGAGCCAGTCACTTAAGGAGATAACAGCGAAGTCAGGAATAAGGGGAGCCCCAAGTACGGCGGCACCGCTGGTGGCTGCTGTAATACCAGGAATAACATCCAATACCAGATCATGACCGGAAGCGAATTCATAGATCAGACCGGCCATACCGAAGACACCGGCATCACCGCTGCAGACGAAGGCTACTCTCTGATCTTTGCAAGCTTCCTCTACGGCCATCTTGCAGCGTTCTTCCTCTTTACGCATAGGGGTAGTCAGGAAGTTTTTATTGGGGAAATGAGGTTTCAGCAATTCTGTATAAACGTGATAGCCGATAATGATATCAGCTGCTTCCAGAGCTTTGATGGCACGAAGAGTCATCATGTCATAAGCACCGGGGCCGATGCCGATAATATCAATCTGTCCCATATTTAAATCCTCTCCTATCTATTCCTGAGTTGCTTATTGTGACCCACACGGTATTCTGTGGTGAATGTGGGATCGTAAAGTTTTGAGCGTTCGTAATCACTTTGAGCCACGGCATCACCGATGATCATCAAAGCAGTCTTGGTAACATTATTGGCTTTAGCTGTTGCAGCCAGAGTACCAACTGTGCAGCGATAAGTCTTCTCTTCCGGCCAGGTTGCCTTATAAACAATAGCTGCCGGTGTATCTTCTTTGTAACCGCCCTTGATCAGTTCCACCTGAAGCTGTTCAAGCAGGCTGCTGCTTAAGAAAACAACCATGGTAGCACCATGGGCTGCGAAGGAAGCGATATCTTCGCCTTCCGGCATAGGTGTGCGTCCGGCCATACGGGTAATGATAACGCTCTGTGAGATGGTGGGCAGTGTGTATTCCATATTGAGGGCTGCTGCTGCACCGCAGAAAGAGCTGACACCGGGTGTATCATCGTAAGCAATGCCATCCTTATCCAGTTCATCCATCTGTTCACGGATAGCACCATAGAGACAGGGGTCACCTGTGTGAAGACGAACGGTTGTCTTGCCTTCTTTTTCACCCTGGCGGATGACTTCCAATACTTCTTCCAGAGTCATTTCTGCACTGTTTCGGATCAGGCAGCCTTCTTTACAATAATCAAGCAAAGCCGGGTTAACCAGAGAGCCTGCATAAATAACGATATCTGCGCTCTCCAGAAG
>JAGHUB010000364.1 GCA_018065025.1 Candidatus Equihabitans merdae | reverse complement strand
TTATACGCAGCGACCGTCGCACACTGGCTATTCAGATCAATGCTGATGGTGAGATCATTGTTCGTGCGCCAAAACGTATGCCCATGAAGCAGATCATGGCCTTCGTCAATGAAAGAAGCGATTGGATCGACACCCATGTGATCAAGATGAAAGCAAAGCGGGCAGTAGCTCGCCGGGATGGTCAGGATAAGCTGACAGAAGAGGAGTGTAAGGAACTTGCTAAGAAAGCAAGAGCGGTTCTCTCTCAGAAGACGGCTTATTATGCGCAGCTTATTGGCGTCACATATGGACGAATCGCTATCCGCTGTCAGAAGACCCGGTGGGGAAGCTGCAGCGGGGCAGGTAATCTGAACTTCAATTATCTGCTGATGCTGGCACCGGAAGAAGTTCAGGATTATGTGGTAGTACACGAATTGTGTCATCGCCTGGAGATGAATCATTCTAAGGCTTTCTGGAATCAGGTGGCCAAAGTTCTTCCGGACTATAAAGAAAGACGCAAGTGGCTGAAAGACCACGGCAGTGAATTGTCCCGTCGAGTAGAGAAATAAGAAAGAGATGTTCCCGTATTCTGTGGAACATCTCTTTTTACTTGAAAATAACTGATTGGGCCAGCTTTACTTTCTATCACAGATTGTATTTGGTCTGGATGTTGATCTTGGTAAACATATATTCATCTGAGGGCTGCTGCTTTTTAACCAGCAGGTTGGCCAGTGCATAGGCGGCCTGATAACCCTGAGAGAAGTTGTCCTGTTCGATGATGAAGTCACCTAAATCATTGCGCAGGGCATTTTCTGTACAAGGGGTCTTGTCATAGAAGATGACGTAAGGACGCTGAGGCAGATTGAGGCGCTTGAAAGCGGCTTCCAGACCATCCTGACCGGCAGATGTAATGAGAACGCCGGAGATGTTGGGGTTCATGGTCAGGGCATTGACCAGGATATTTTCCAGTTCGGTGGAATCATCGAAGGAACACTGAACCCCTACAACCTGAACATCCGGATACTTGTTCTTCAGTTCTTCCACGAAATTGTCAACACGGCAGCTGTAGGCATAGTTGGCAAATGAGCCGGTGACGATAAGGACATTACCGGTGCCATGAGTCAGCATACCCATCAGGCCGGCAGCTACCTGACCACCCTTGGCATTATCCATGCCCATGAAGCAGAGGCGGTGTGTGCCTACAATATCTGTATTAAAGGTAATGATGGGAATGTCCTGCTCTTCGGAGATGCGGTTAAGTCGATCACGAACCAGTGAGGAGTCAACAGGCATCAGGGCCAGGCCGGCGATATTCTGGGCCAGAAGATCGTCAATGGCATGGATTTCGTCAATGTCGCTGACTCGATCCAGTTTGCGAATCAGGATCTCGATACCCCACTGAGCCAGCTCTTCTTTAGCCATCTCGATACCACTGTTGATCACATCTGCAAACACACGCTTAGACAGGAATGTGATGACACCGATCTTAATGGTAGCCGGTGGGGTGATCGTGTGGTGTTTGGGGACATAGCCGTGGGATTCGGCGATACGCAGGATGCGTTCGGCTACTTCAGGATTGATGCGGCCTCTCTGGTTGAGAGCACGGTCAACTGTTCCACGGGAGACGCCTGCTTCTTCGGCAATCTGCTTGATGGTAACACCCATGACTGACTCCTTTCATTATAATATCAGTAGATATCAGTGAAATTCTTTTCTTCTGCGGGCTCTGCACGCCTGATCTGAGCTGCAAGCTCTCGGGAAAAAAGAAATAATGCTCATTCATTACGTGCATAATAGCACATTTCAGCGTGCACTTCAATAAAAAGCGCGTGCTTATGTGTGCGAAATGATAATATTTTATGTATTTTTGACAAAAATGCGGGAAATGGCAAGTTGTACTTGCACTCGATTTGGGTAAATGTTATACTGCAAGTGTCTCAAAGAGAGTGCACACGAAAAGCACTGAGACAAAACCTTAAAAACATGTAAATAGCACGCAAAAAGCACACAAAGCGTTAAAACAAAAGGAGGCTACTATCATGGCAAAAATTAGAGTTGGTGTTGCCGGTTACGGTACCATCGGTCAGCGTCTGGCAGACGGTGTTGCAATGCAGGAAGATATGGAACTGGTCGGTATCGCCGATCTTGCTCCCACACTTTCACTTCAGGCTCTTCGTGAAAACGATATGATCGGCGCTAACGGCGTTAAGTACAACCTGTATCTGGTTGATGGCGCTGATGAAGCCGCTTTCGCTGCTAAGGACATCCCGGTTGCCGGTTCTTTCGCAGATCTTTGCAAGAACGTTGACATCATGCTTGACTCCGCTCCCGGCGGCGTAGGCGCTAAGAACAAAGAAAACTACTATGACAAGTATGGCGTAAAAGCTATCTTCCAGGGTGGTGAAAAGAACTCTGTTGCTGATGTTTTCTTCCATGGTTATGCCAACTTCGAAAAGGGTGTTGGTCAGAACTATCTGAAGCTTACATCCTGCAATACAACAGGTCTTATCCGTACAGTTGACTGCCTTGACAGAGCTTTCGGTATCGAAAAGGTTGCTATCACAATCATCCGTCGTGTTGCCGATCCGGGCGATTATCACCGTGGTCTGACAAACGCTCTGCAGATGGACAAAGCTCCCTCTCATCAGGCTGTTGACCTTATGACAATCATGCCGCACGTTGAAGCTACAGGTATCCTGGTACACACACCGGTTACACACGGCCACATCATCACAGTTCTTGCAACTGGTAAAGATGGCAAGAAGATCACTAAGGAAATGGCTCTGGAAGCTTTCCAGGCTCATCCGCGTATCCGCGTCGTCAACATCGACGAAGGCTTCAAGGGCAACGCTTCTCTGTTCAAATATGCTCGTGACCTTGGCAACCGCCGTGGTGACATGTATGAAATCGGTCTGTGGGAAGACTCCATCGTAGAATCCGGTAACGACATCATGTTCGCTATCAACATCCCGCAGGAATCCGTTACAATTCCGGAAACAATGGATGCCATCCGTGCTGCTACAGGTATGCAGACAACAAGAGAAGAAGGCACTGCCATGACAAACAAATATCTGAAGATCGGCAGATTCAAATAATTAACATCCCAAGCAATCCGATCATATTCGAAAGGCAGGGTTTTATACCTTGCCTTTCGTTGCTAAAAGAAGAAAACCTTTCAAGAAAGGAATACATCAATCATGGAATTTGGTATTAAAACACTTGATGAGTACGAGCTTCAGGGCAAAACCGTTCTCTGCCGTGTCGACATGAACCAGCCGGTTGACAAAGCTACTGATACACTTAAGAGCATCAACCGTATCCGTGCCTGCGCTCCGACTATTAAGGAAATGTCCGATAAGGGCGCCAAAGTCGTTCTCATGGCTCATCAGGGTAGTGATATTGAATATAAGAACTTCTACACCACCAGACCTCACGGCAAAGTTCTGTCCGAGCTGATCGGCAAGGAAGTCAAGTTTATCGACGACGTCTGTGGCCCGGCTGCCAGAGAAGCTATCAAAGCTCTTAAGGATGGCGAGATCCTTCTGCTGGACAACGTTCGTTTCGTTTCTGAAGAACAGACACTGTTTGAGATGAAGCTTCAGCTGACACATGAACAGCAGGCTGACACTCTGATGGTTCGCACACTGGCTCCTCTGGCCGATCTGTATGTCTGCGATGCTTTCGCAGCTGCTCACAGAGATCAGCCCTCCCTGTGCGGTTTCGAACAGGTTCTTCCCTCAGCCATGGGTAGACTTTTCCAGGCTGAATATGTTGCTGTTGCCAAGGTTATGGAAGCTCCGGAACATCCCTGCACATTCATCCTGGGCGGTTCCAAGATCTCCGATGCTTTCATGATGATGGAAACAGTTCTGAGCCGTGGTATCGCTGACAAGGTTCTGACAGGTGGTCTGGTATCCAACATTCTGTTGGCCGCTAAGGGTGAAGACATCGGCGAAGGCAGCCTTAACTTCATCCGCAAGTCCAACTATGAAGACTGGATCGAAAAGGCAAAGCCCCTGTACGAAAAATACAAAGATCAGATCGTTCTTCCCAAGGATCTGGCTTATGTTGAAGACGGCGTCAGAAAAGAAGCCAAGGTTGGCGAGATTCCCGCTTCTGCAGGTCTTGTTGACATCGGTCACGAAGCTGTTGCTGAATACAGAGACATCATCCTTAACTCCAAGACTGTTTGTGTCAACGGTCCCATGGGTATCTTCGAAGAAGAAATCACAGAATACGGCACAAAGAGCGTCTGGGAAGCTATGGCTGACAGCGAAGGCTACACACTGATCGGTGGTGGCGACAGCGTTACAGCTACTGAAAAATACAATCTGAAAGATCGTATGTCTTACATCTGCACAGCCGGCGGCGCTCTGATCCGCTTCCTGTCCGGTGAAGAACTGCCTGTTGTTAAGGCTCTTCGTCACGCAGCCAAGACATTTGATTAATTCTTAAGGAGAAAGCCTTATGCAGATATCCTTTGGTTTTGGTACAGGCACCCAGGTGGTGGAAGTACCTGACAAAAATGTTATCGACATCCTTCATGCCAACGAAGTTGAACATGAACTGGAAGGTGCTGATGAAGTAAGACGTGCTCTTGCTAACCCCATTGGCGCACCCCTTCTGAAAGATGTTGTTAAGCCCGGTGAGAAGATCGCCATCATTACCAGTGACATCACACGTCCCATGCCGTCCTATGTTGTGGTACCGGTACTGCTGGATGCCCTGTATGAGATCGGTTGTAAGAAAGAAGACATCACAGTCGTCTTCGGTCTGGGCAGCCATCGTAAACAGACTCCGGAAGAAATGAAGAAGCTGGTTGGTGAACGCGCTTATTCAGAAGTTAAGTGCGTTGACTCTGATCCGGATGATTGTGTTCATATGGGTACAACCAAGATGGGCACACCCGTTGATATCACCAGAGTTGTTGCTGAAGCTGATAAGCGTATCTGCCTTGGCAACATCGAATATCATTATTTCGCAGGCTACAGCGGCGGCTCCAAAGCCATCATGCCCGGCGTATCCACAAGAAATGCTATCCAGAATAACCACAGCCGCATGGTTCAGGAAGAAGCTTGCGCTGGCCGTCTGGAAGGCAATCCGGTTCGTGAAGATATCGAAGAATCCGGTGAGATCTGTGGTATCGACTACATCATCAACGTGGTTCTGGACGAGCACAAACATGTCATCATGGCAGCTGCCGGTGACAAGGTTGCCGCTCACCGTGAAGCTTGCCGCTTCCTGGACAGAATCTATCGTAAAGACATTCCTGAAAGAGCTGACATCGTTCTGGTATCTCAGGGCGGCGCTCCCAAGGATCTGAATCTCTATCAGACTCAGAAAGCTCTGGACAATGCTAAGCACGCCATCAAGAAGGGCGGCGTTATCATCCTGATCGGTTCCTGTAAGGAAGGTCTGGGCGAACGTTGCTTCGAAGAATGGATGACCACATCTGAGAAAGCTCACGACATGATCGATCGTATCAAAGTGGACTTCCAGCTGGGCGGTCACAAAGCTGCTGCTATTGCTATGGTTCTGGAAAATGCTGATATTTATCTGGTTTCCGATCTGGAAGACGATTTCGTCAGAAGCATCTTCCTGGAACCCAAGTCATCAGCACAGGCTGCTCTGGACGATGCATTTGCCAAACTTGGCCCGGATGCCACTGTTCTGGCTATGCCTTACGGCGGTTCAACACTGCCTCATGCAGCTAAATAAAAAAGTTGACAAATGGCCTTTTCGGCCACAAGATAGTTTAGGTACATTCAGTACATTTAATTAAGTTAAATAATAAGGAGCAAAAAAATGGATTACGCAAAAGAATCACTGAGACTCCATGGCGAATGGGGCGGTAAGATCGAAGTTATCTCCAGAGTACCGGTAGCTACAAAGGACGACCTGTCTCTGGCTTACACACCTGGTGTTGCCCAGCCCTGCCTGGAGATCCAGAAGAATATCGATGACAGCTACAAATACACAAGACGCGGCAACATGTGCCTCGTTGTTACAGATGGTACAGCCGTTCTTGGTCTTGGTGACATCGGTCCGGAAGCCGGTATGCCGGTTATGGAAGGTAAGTGCGTTCTGTTCAAATCCTTCGGTGATGTTGATGCTTTCCCGCTGTGCGTTAAGAGCAAAGACGTTGACGAAATCGTTAACACCATCTACATGATCTCCGGTAGCTTCGGCGGCGTTAACCTGGAAGACATCGCTGCTCCCCGCTGCTTCGAAATCGAAAAGAAGCTGAAAGAAAAATGTGATATTCCGATCTTCCACCATGACCAGCACGGTACAGCCGTTATCACTCTGGCCGGTATCACAAATGCCCTGAAGCTGGTTGGCAAGAACCTTAGCGAAGTTAAGGCCGTTGTTAACGGTGCCGGCGCTGCTGCTATGGCCATCACAAAGCTTCTTATCTCTGCAGGTCTTAAGAACGTCACTCTGTGCGACAGAAAGGGCGCTATCTATGAAGGTCGTACAGAAGGTATGAACCCCTACAAAGAAGAAATGGCCAAGATCACAAATCCGGACAACGTAGCCGGTACTCTGGCTGACGTTCTGGTAGGCGCTGACATCTTCATCGGCGTTTCTGCTCCGGGCGTTGTTACAACAGAAATGGTTAAGACCATGAACAAAGATGCTATCATCTTTGCTTGCGCTAACCCCACACCGGAAATCTTCCCGGATGATGCTAAAGCCGGCGGCGCTCGCGTTATTGCTACAGGCCGTTCTGACTTCCCCAACCAGTGCAACAACGTTCTGGCCTTCCCGGGTATCTTCCGTGGTGCCTTCGACGTTCGTGCCAGCCATATCAACGACGAAATGAAAATCGCTGCTGCTAACGCTATCGCCGGTCTGATTTCCGACGAAGAACTGTCAGAAGACTACATCCTGCCGGCCGCTTTTGACGAACGCGTAGGTAAAGCCGTTGCTGCAGCTGTTGCTGAAGCAGCCAGAAAGAGCGGCGTAGCCAGAATCTAATCCCTTCCCTCAAAATAAGAATAGATTTTAGCCTCATAGAGAAACCCCTTCCGTATGATGAATGCGGAAGGGGTTTCGTATTTAACTCGCTTTGCCGGTGGGAGCATTTGGGTGCAGCAGACAGATTGATGATGATTGCCGGATAACATCAGCAGAATATGGAACGTGATGTTGGTCTTTCGCAGATCATGGAAATATCCGGCGGTGGAGTGTATGATGGTCTATGGAGATTTCGGATCTCATTAAACAATTTTGAAAAATATAAAGAGGGAGAGTTCCAATGAAGATTCTTCACCTGGCTGACTTGCATTTTGGCAAGTCATTACATGCCTATTCTTTGATAGAAAGCGGAGACCAGCCGGATTGGGCTGAAAAGACCCTGGCCCGCATACATGCAGAGAAGCCCAAGGCTGTTGTAATTGCCGGAGACGTGTATGACCGTGGTGTACCTTCCCGTGAGGCCGTTCAGCTTCTGGATCGTTTTTTAACCAGGATCGCCAAGGAAGAAGGCATTCCCGTTCTGTTGACAGCCGGTAATCACGACGGCGGTGAACGTCTGGAGTTTGCCCGCAATCTGCTTCATGACAGCGGTGTCTATATCGCCGGTACTGTGTCCAAAGAGATGGTTCATCTTACACTGAAGGACGAATATGGTCCGGTTAATTTTTGGCTTATGCCCTATGTTTTCCCGGCAGCAGTCCGGGAGGCTTTGGGGCTTGAAGATGATGCTATCAATTCTTATACAGATGCTGTCCGAGCCTTGTTATCTGCTCAGCCCATCGATTTCTCTCAGAGAAATGTTATTCTGGCCCACCAGATGGTTCTTCATATGGGTCAGGAGCCGGAGCACAGCTCCTCCGAAACCGTGGTTGGCGGTATCGGTGGGGTAGACAGTGCTGTCTTTGACGGCTTTGACTATGTGGCTCTTGGCCATATCCATGGTGCTCAGAAGGTGGGAGATGAACATATCCGCTATGCCGGTGCACCTCTTTGCTATCATTTCAGTGAAGCTACCCAGAAGAAAGGCCTGCTCTTTGTCAATATAGGCCAGAAGGGAAGCCCTCTTACATTTGATACCCAGAAAACAGAAGCGCTCCACAAAGTCCGTCCCACTATGATCGGAACATTTGAAGAAATCATGGAAATGGAACGCCAAAGTCAGGCGCGGAATGAGTTCGTCCGTGTGGAATTGACGGACGCAGTAGTTCCTCATGAAGCAAGAGAGAAACTGACGGCTATGTTTGCCACACATGGCTGCCGCTTGTTAGATTTGGTAGCAGCACAGCGTAATGTAATCACTTTCAGCAGTACGATCCACCATTTGGAAGATCTGTCTCCTGATGAGCATTTTAGTGCCTTCTATCGGGAACAGCGGTCAGAAGATCTTAGTGCCGATGACCAGGTTGTCATCAAGGTTCTGGCTCAGCAGGTTATGGAAAATGCCGATAA
>JAGHUB010000043.1 GCA_018065025.1 Candidatus Equihabitans merdae | reverse complement strand
ATATAGCATTGAAGCTTGCCCTCCATCTACTAAAGCAGGCCTCGACGCTCCGACCAGCCAACACCTTTTGGACATATAGCATTAATTCACTCCCTCCAGATACAAAACCAGCGGCAGGATTCATTTCCTGCCGCTGTTCTTGCTTCAATATTTCTATTTTTCTCTTCTACTATCCCTTACCCCAGTATTTTATTGACTGTTGCATCTGAGATATTTGCTGTGCCGCCCATGACTGCCAGTTTCTCGACGCCGTGGCTACGTACATATTCCATAGCTGTGTTGTCTGAGTTGTCTGTCAGGAGGATGGGGGCCTGGAGGATTGCTGCGACGGGACCGCCGGACAGGCCATCCGGGAAGTTCCAGGCGTATGTCAGCATAACTACAGGACATGTATCCGGGAAGAAGGCCTCTGCTACTTCAGTTGATGTATGATAACGATCTGAACCTGCGATACGTTCCATATCTGTGCAACCTGCCAGGGAAGCTACCTGCTGGGCAACCTGTTCACTGACGGCAGCGTTACCACCGATAACATAGATCTTATGGATATTTGCTGCGTGGTCCTGCAGCCAGCTTACCTGTTCATCCTGAACAGAAGAAGCAACCATCAGGATAGGATAGCCACAGGATGAAGCTGACAAGGCATCAGCATAGTTGTCGCCGCTGCAAAGAAGCAGGGTATTGATAGTCTCAACATCGTTGATCTCATTCAGGATCTTGATATTTGTGCCATATCTTGTGTCGTCACTTAAGCGAGTGCAGGCAATGCCCTTGCCGCCAAGCATGGATACCAGCTCTTCTGACACAGCATTCTTACCGCCCAGAATATAGGCCATGCCGCCTTCTTTGATAGAGCCTGTGACGTCATTTACGGCAGCCGCAGGATTGGAGGGATCTACCAGGATCAGAGGAGCCACCAGCATTTCAGCCAGATAGCAGCCTGACAGAGCATCCGGGAAAGCCTGACCTGTGGCCAGAACGACAGCATCAAATCTTTCCTTGCCGGAGAATGTCTTAAGCTTTGCGATAGCATCAGCTGATGTGCTGTAACGTGAGTCGCCCCAGATTCTGACAACGTCGCCTTCAATGGTAGGACGGTCAAGAGGCTTAATGCCTTCGTAGTAATTCAACTTGCAACGCTGGCAAGTAAACATGCGCTGGCCAAATGATGTGTATGTGGGTTCGATAGTAACGACACCATCATCCCAATCATGGCCCAGAGCTGATCCAATAGTAAATGTATTGGAATGATCCTTATCTGCTTCACCACACTCACAGCTTCTGACATAAACAGCTGCATGAGTGCAGTCGGCAGGAGACAGCTGATATGCATCTTCGATGACGAGCAGTTTAAATGCATGGGTGTGACCCACAGTTGTGAAGTAGAAACGGAATTGTACAGCACCTGAAACCGGATCAGCTTTACCCACCTGCTCCCATTTTTCGATGTCTACACCTACAAGAGTAACCTTGGGATTAGCTCCGATCATATAGCCATCATAGGGGACACCAT
>JAGHUB010000378.1 GCA_018065025.1 Candidatus Equihabitans merdae | reverse complement strand
CGGTGATACCCTTGTATCCTTTGCCCAGAAGATACTCCGCCACCTCGCGGTTATCGCTGCCCAGCTCTTTTGCCAACTGGTGGCCTCTGATTTTTGCCATTAACCTCCCTCCGTTACTATCTACATGTTTCCTGGTCGTACTGTTTAAGATAACAGCACTGAGATTTTCATCTATCACTGCACCTACTGCCCGGTACTCTTTACCAAGTATCTTGCCCAGCACCTCTTTGGAACTGACATAGCAGATCGGTACATCATAATACTGACAATGATCATTGAACTTCTTGCGGGTACCTTCTGATGCATCGGATGCCAGAAGGACAAGATAAGCACTTCCGTTTCGGATGGCCTGTTCTGTCATATCCTCGCCGCTTTTGATCTTACCCGCTTTAGCAGCCAGGCCGATGGCCCCTTTATTCACTGCAGCCATCTTCTAACTCCTTCTTGAGACGTTCTACAGTCTCTTCATCCAGACTTACTTTTAAAGCCCGATCCAGAGCTTTGTGCTTAAAAGCTGTCACCAGGCATTTGGTATTGCCCGGACAGATATAGGCACCACGGCCATTCTTTCTGCCTGTATAATCCACTTCCACGTGACCATCCGGTGTACGGATGATACGGGTCAGAGACTGCTTGGGCAGGATGCTTCGACAGCCTACACATTGTCTCAGTTTTTCTCTCTTAGCGTTCTCCAACGATCTATGCCTTTCGTTGATTAAGCTTCTTCTGTTTCAGCATCTTCTTCATCAAAGTCGATGCTTTCTGCTTCTTCCAGTTCTTCGTAATATTCGCCGTTTTCATTAAAATCATCAGCGAAGAGATCATCGAATTCACCGGATTCTCTAGCCTGTGTTTCAGACTTGATATCGATCTTATAACCTGTCAGTCTGGCAGCCAGTCTGGCGTTCTGACCTTCTTTACCGATGGCCAGAGACAGCTGATAGTCAGGAACGATAACTGTGGCTTCTTTTTCGTCCGGATCGGCACCGACGGAGATAACCTTAGCCGGGCTCAATGCATTCTCAATAAGAATAGCCGGGTTCTCATCCCATGTGATGATATCGATCTTTTCACCGCGCAGTTCGTTAACGACAGTATTGACACGATTGCCGTTCATACCAACGCAGGCGCCTACCGGATCAACATCGGGATCATTGGACCAGACGGACATCTTAGTACGGGAACCGGCTTCACGGGAGATACCCTTGATTTCAACAACGCCGTCACGTACTTCGGTAACTTCTTCTTCGAACAGGCCCTTGACCAGTTCCGGATGAGTTCTGGAAGCCAGGATACGGGGACCCTTGGAAGAATTCTTAACTTCAATAATATAAACGCGGATACGGTCGTGAACCTTGAAGGTCTCGCCCTTAACCTGTTCGTTTTCGCCAAGCAGAGCGTCTGTCTTGCCCAGGTTAACGATATAGTTCTTACCCTGAATACGGGAAACTGTACCGGTCATAATGGTGTGGGCCTTTTCTGCATACTGATTGAAAACAGCGTTGCGTTCTTCTTCACGCAGCTTCTGCAGAATAACGTTCTTGGCATTCTGTGTGGCAATACGGCTGAACTGTTTGGAATCGATATCAACGGTAACGATATCGCCGATTTCGGCGTCCGGATCTACTTTCTTAGCATCCAGAAGTGTCATTTCCATAAAGCTGTTATTAACGACATCAACGACTTCCTTTTCAGCGGTAACGCTGTATTCCAAAGTCTCAGGATCGATAGAGACATTGATGTTGTCGTTCTGGTCAAACTGAGCCTTGCTGGCCTGAAGCAGAGAGTTCTCAATAGCAGACAGAATTGTTGCTTTTGAGATACCTTTTTCCTCTTCCAGTAATTTGATTGCCATCATAAGTTCGGTGTTCATGTTTTTCCTCCGGAAAATGTAGAGATGTTATGTTCTATTATTCTCTTAAAAATCAAATGCGAGATTGATTTTGGAAATGTCTGACTTAGCCAGAACCATCTCGCCTGTTTCTGTTTCAAAGGTCACCAGCTTACCGTCATAAGCTTTCAGGATCCCGCGCCATTCTTTATTATTATCAATGGCTTTGTATGTGTGGACTTCGATCTCCTTGCCCATGGCAAATGCAAAGTCTCTGGGACGTTTTAAAG
>JAGHUB010000050.1 GCA_018065025.1 Candidatus Equihabitans merdae | reverse complement strand
AATGATGCAGATGCCAGAGTTCTGATTCGCATATACATGATGGAGCGATTTTTGGAGCGTGTTGCAGTTTCAAAATGTCAGACCTGTTCCGTTGCACACTTACTGCACACAGTTGCTTTGAAAATGCCTATTTTATGCCATTTATACAGCGATATTGCTACCGTAGAAGAATCAGTGCAAAATCCGCGTATTCGAGAGTCGAAACCGTTGGATTGATTACAGGAGAGGGGTCATCTACAATGTTTCTTGAGTAGAAAGCTTTCCGGAAAGTCTCTTTATTCAATCTAAGAAAAGGAGACTGTAGCATATGCAATCGATTGAAAAAGTTCCTCGGCTGAGCACTGAGGAAATCAATGGAGCCATCGCCCAGTACGATGGCATCGTGAAAAAACTGATCGTAAATAAAGCTGTATTGGGCCTTATCTTGCAAAGAACTGTCCGTGAACTGGCAGAGCTGACAACAGATGAAATCCTGGAATGTATTGTGGGAGAGCCTGAAGTGGCGCAGACCCCGGTCATGCCGTCCAACCTGGATACATTAAATACTGAAAGCAGTATCCCGGGAGAGGGAATGATCACATACGATGTACGTCTGCGTATCAAAATACCCTCGGAAAATGAGCTGACCCAGATCATCATCAATATAGAAGCTCAGAAGGATCCATACCCGGGCTATCACTTGGGAACCCGGGCAGTATTCTACTGCTCACGTCTGATATCCGCTCAGAAAACAGTTGATTTTTCAGGATCAAACTACGATGATATAAAGAAAGTGTATTCGATCTGGTTATGCATGAATGCACCGAAGACATACTGCCATTCCATGACATCTTATCGAATAAACAAAGAAGATATGATTGGAAATACACCGGATCGTCCAAGCACATATGACAAAATGGAAATCGTCATGATCTATTTGAACGATGATGTTGCAGATGATAATTTCATAGAAACCATGGGCGTTCTGTTGTCGAAAAACCTGACACGGGACGAAAAAATCAAACGCTTAAAAGCTGTAAACTTTCCGCTGGAGGAAGTGAGACGGGAGGAAGACAATATGTGTAATCTTGGCATGGGTATCTTTGAAGACGGGATTGAACAAGGCATTAAGCAAGGGATGGAACAAGGTCGCCTTGACATGGTTCTTGAGATGATCAGGGATGGTCTTATCAGCAAAGCCATCGGAGCCGCAAAACTAAACATCTCAGAACATGAGATCGAAAAGCTGCTCCTGACAACCAATTGAATAATCAGATGAATGAAGAAGCCAGATTCGTCCGGCTTCTTTTAGCTTTAGAGTCCAGTGTGGAAATGGTAGAATAATTTTAAAGATTATTCCCGCACCTGGACAGACTCTTTTTGCTCGAGAGGTCGTGGAAAAATATGCGACAAAAGCCTATAAAGACTACATGAAAATATTTGTGACAAACATGCAGAACATGCAGGTGGGCTGACACCTCTGCTTGACGAGAATGGAAAACCGATCGTAACAAAACTGCAGTAAGAAAGAGGACGAGAAATGATCTTTTACACAGCGGATATGCATTTTGGATATGAGCCCATCCTGGAGCTGGCTCAGCGTCCATTTACTTCCATAGAAGAAATGCGGGAAGTGCTGATTGCCAACTGGAATGAGCGGGTCTCAGATGATGACCATGTCTATATTCTGGGGGATGTTGGCTTGGCCAAGGGCCCTGTGGATCTGGAGTCGGTTTCTCGTCTTAAAGGGCACAAGCATCTGATTCGTGGAAATCATGATACTGGCCTGGATAATCAGGAAGACTGGTATCAGTATCTGGAGAGCGTGGATGATTTTCTGGAGATCGACGATGGGGATACCCATATCCTCATGTCTCATTATCCTATGATCTACAATCTGCGAGGCTATATGATTCACGGGCATATGCATAATACCCTTGGTTCTGCTTACGACATGCTGAAGCAGCTGCCTCGGGTGTTGAACTGTGGTGTTGACGTCAACAATTATGTTCCCGTCACATTGGAGGAGCTTATAGCAAATAATGAGCGCTTCTACGCAGATCCTTCCCTTGGCGTCGAAAGACGTCCCGGGAAGCGTATTCCGGGAAGAAATGTCAAACCGGATTTTCGTCCGTTGCCCAAGAAACCATAAATATTTTAACGTGGTAAAGGATTGAAATATTGGCGCAATTGTAGTAGTATCGTAGTTGCTTAAAAGAATTGAATAGAATCTTCAGGGCAAGGTGAAATTCCTGACCGGCAGTGATAGCTACGTCTTAAGTCTGCGAGCCGAAAGGCAGATACGGTGTGATTCCGTAACCGACGGTAACCTGATTACGACCGAAAAATGGTTGGATCAGGAAGTCCGGATGAAAGAAGATATGTCATATCAGGTGCCCTGGGTGTATGTATATACCCTGGGTATTTTTTGTGTATACGATGAGCCAAGTGGCTGCGGGCGCTTGCACACAGGCAGACGTTTGGTCATTGTACATCCAATGAGAATGGCATATCTAGTGTTATTTTTATTGGAGGAAAGTATTATGAAAACAAAAGCAACAAAGAAACTTAGTGTTCGCACAATTACAATGGTGGCAATGCTTGCAGCGGTGTCCTTTGTCTTGTCATTTATTCAGATGCCGGTACCCTTCTCACCGCCATTTGCCAGAATGGACCTTGCAGATCTGCCGGCACTGATCGGTGCATTTGCCTTTGGCCCCTTTGTGGGTGTGCTGATCGAGCTTGTGAAGAACCTTCTCAGCTTGTTCAAGACCGCAACAGGCGGCGTTGGTGAACTTGCCAACTTCCTGATCAATGGTTCTTTTGTAGCTGTGGCAGGTATCGTTTATGCCAAGAGTAAGACCAAAAAAATGGCATGGATCGGCTGCATCCTGGGCAGTGTCGTAAGAGGTATCGTGGCAGCTCTTGCCAATTACTTTATCTTGCTTCCTATGTTCGAAATCTTCATGCCGCTGGATGAAGTCATCGCAGCATTTGGCGCTTTCATGCCCTTTATCCAGACCAAGCTTGATGTTGTCTTATACAATGCACTGCCGTTAAATATGCTCCAGGGTCTTCTGATCAGTGTGGTTACAATGCTGATCTATAAGCCCCTTTCCGGTTTTTTAAAGAGACAGTAAGAGAGATGATCTGAATGAAAACAAAAGATTATTTACGTTATGTGGTTGAAGAGATTCACACCACAGTCATGGCTACTGTGGATGAGAATAACCGTCCCTTTACAGCTGCTATTGACATGATGGATTACGATGAGGGTGGTTTTTATTTCCTGACGGCCAAGGGTAAGGCCTTCTATGACAGGCTGTCAAACAGCCCCTATGTGGCCTTCACTGCCATGAAGGGAGAAGATACCATGTCAACAGTTGCAGTATCTATTCAGGGCCAGGTCAAGGAATTGGGCCCGGAATTGCTGCCTCGCCTCTTTGAGAAGAATCCGTATATGAATGACATCTATACGACGGAAGAATCCAAGAAGGCCTTAACTGTTTTCAAGATATTCAAAGGGACCGGCGAATGGTTCGATCTGTCCAAGCTTCCCATTGAAAGAGCATTATTCTCCTTCGGAGGAGATAAGGTGAGAGAGGACGGTTATCAGGTAACGGAAGCCTGTATCGGCTGCGGCATCTGTGCATCTATTTGTCCCCAAGGTGCAGTGACACTTGTGGAAGGAACTGCAAAGATTGACACCACCACCTGTATTCAGTGCGGCGTATGTGCGGAAGAATGCCCAAGCAAGGCAATACATCGTCATTAATGGTAATAAAAAAAGGAGTTCTACACTACAGATGAAGATCAGTAGTGGGGAGCTCCTTTTATAATGCTTATTCCACCGGCATGCCGTCTACACACATTTTGCCGTCGATATATTCATAATCCTGCTTGTGATAGAGGTTGGGGTTGTCCTTGATCTCGTCTTTGTAAATCGTTTCACCCCATTTATCTTTATCGACGATTTCATAAGTGACGGATACGCGGCCGATATCGCAGCCCAGTTCATCGGATACGGTTTTGGCGACTTTTCTGGCCATGTCGGTCTTGAATTCCTCATCTCGACCGGGCCACATTTTGACGATAACGTGAGGCATAGCAGATCTCCTTTGATATGTAAGGTGATTATTGATCGATGTTTTATCACATGAATTCATGGCGTGGGATAATGTCGCCAATGAATTGGTAGGTTAAGCATATCATATTAATATTTTTTATAATAGAAGAATAATGATACCCCAGGGAGTATTAAGCGTATAATGAAATATACGGTATGACAAATAATGCTTTTGGAGGTATCTGTTCAATGAATAACAAAAGCCGTAATTTCAAAGACCCAATGGTTGCGGGTTTTGCGTTATTTGCTATTATCTTTGGTGCGTGTAATCTGATCTTTCCGCCTGACTTAGGCGTAGAAGCCGGAACCCAATGGTTTGCCTCATTTTTAGGCTTCTTTATCATGGACGTTGTTCTGGCGGTGCTGGGCGTATTTGCCATGGTCAACAAAGAGGGCTCTTTGGACCGCTTTGGCGAGAAGCTGGGAAAGAAGATCAACACCGCATTCATTTTCGTCGTGGTTATGTGTATCGGACCCTTGGTATCCATTCCCAGAACCGGTGCGGTCACCTATTCCATGGGCATAAAGCCGGTCTTCAGACTGTTTGGGGATTATCCTCTGGCCCAGCTGCTCTTTACCATTGTTTTCTTCGCTATTGTTTTAGCATTCAGCATCAAACCCGGCAAGGTTATTGATTTAATTGGTAAATACATGACCCCCATTTTGCTGATCTGCCTGTTATTCACCATTATCGCCGGCGTCGTCACCGCTGTAGAAGCTCCCGGCAGCGCCATGATCGACAATCCTATCAAAGAAGGTATTGTTAATGGCTACCAGACCATGGATGCCATGGGCGCCATTATTTTTGCAGGAATCGTTATAAAAGCAGCGGTAGAGAGACATCCCGGTGACAAGAAAGCAGCAGCCAAAGAAACTTATGGTGCAGGCCTGATTGCCGCAGGTATCCTGTTCATCGTTTACCTTGGTCTGACTTATCTGGGAACAGTCTGGGGCAAGCCTTTCGGTCAGTCGTTGTTAGGTGGTGACATCGACCAGGCCGGCTTGATCGATCTGGTGGTAGGCCAGATTTTAGGCTGGGCAGGGGTATACCTGATTGCCATTATCACTTTCTTTGCCTGTCTGACCACCGCTGTAGGTCTTGCCACAGCCAGCGCAGAATTGCTGAACGTGATCTTTAAGAAGAAAATATCTTATAAAGCTCTGGTTATCATCATCTGTGTTGTCAGCTGCCTTATCGCAAATATTGGTCTTTCTCAGATCATGGCCATCGCCAATCCCATCCTGAGTTTGCTTTATCCGGTGGTTATCACCATGATCGCTTTGGGCCTGATGTCTGTTGAAGGTCGTTACACTTATCGAATTGGTGTAGGTGTGGCATTTGCCATTAGCCTGATGAAGCTTCTCTGTGACACACTTGGCCTGGGCGCATTTGCCTTTGTCCACAAGCTTCCTCTGGATGTCTTCGATCTGAGCTTTGTTGTACCCACAGTTATTGCCGTCCTGATTGGTTTGCTTCTGGACCGCAAACTTGGGAAATGAGATAGACTGAAGCTCCTATCGCAGAATAGATAATTCAATAC
>JAGHUB010000053.1 GCA_018065025.1 Candidatus Equihabitans merdae | reverse complement strand
ACAGCTGCTTCCCCGCCGAGGATAAAGACATCCTCAACATAAGAGTCTGCTAACCAGCTCTTCTGTTTAGGTGTTAATTCCTGATCTACCATGAGGATGGGGATGCTGTATGCGGAAGCAGATAAACTATCAGCAAAACTCTTTCCTGATGCAACAACAAGCTCACAAGCACAATCGGCATCAGATTCTGACAGGATCTTGAGGTTTGTTTCATAGCGATCATTACCGGATAAACGTACAACTTGACAATCATGATAACCATCCAGTTCTTTATCGACTATTGAAGGAACTGCGGATTCACCGCCGAGAATGTAGATGGTGCCTCGATCTTCAAGATTATTCTTAACGTATTCAATTGTAGCGGCAGAGTTGCCACCATCTACCAGAAGCAGGGGAGCCGTCATCCGCTGGGCAAGGTAAGAACCTGAAAGAGCATCCGGGAAATTCCAGGCATTAGCCAGAACAACAGCGTCATACTTTTCTAAGTTATAAACTTGTTTAAGCATGTCTGCAGCTTCAAAAGATGTCTCGACACGGCCTGCGCCGGCGATACGATCAATGACAGGTTCTCTAACACAAAACCTATATTCTGTCCAGGTGTCGATGTTATATTTATCATCCTCGTATTTTCCGGCAATACGGAAACTTCTGCTTCCCGAAGCAGTGGCAGAAGCGCTGACATCAAGAAAAATCTTTCCGTTTTCTTTACGAATCTTGGCTGTAATGCCGCAATCATCACTTCCTTGAGGAGTCATAGTGATGTCGAAATCATCAATATGGATCGTTTCTAATGTTTCATATGTATCAAGATCAATAACTGCTCCGTGAAGGAAAACCTGAAAGCTCTTGTTAGCACCGGGAGTCATCCACTGACCTTCTTCGTAATAACCGCCATCAAGATAAAGATATACCATTGTATAAGTGTTGTCTGAACTCTTATTCTGGCATTCTGTCTCTCGGCGAACTTCAATGTTTTCATCTGGAACTTCAATGTTTTCATCAGCCATGACAGTCATTGGCAGCATACCCAGCATCATCAAGATACTGATCATTAAAGCTAATAAGCGTTTTTTCATAGAACCTCCTTATATCCGTTGATTAGTCATCTATCATAACAAGCAGCTAATGTTTAAAGTTATGCTATATCAAGATAGTCGATCATACCTGTAACAGTCTTATCACTGATTCTTGCTGTACCGCCCATGATGTAAGCATGACCAAGTTCCCACTTATTAAGGTAATTCTTAGCGAAGCTACATTCATCGGCACTGTCTGTGATCAGGATAACGGGAGCGCCGCAGGCATTGGCTACAGGGCCGCCGCTTAAGCCGTCCGGGAAATCCCAACCATAAGCAAATGTGACATCATCGACACATTCGAAGAATTCCGCAGCGATCTTTGTAGAGGTTTCGAATCGGTTGGAGCCGGCCAGACGTTTAACTTCTGTGCCTGAGATATCAGCGATAGCTTTCTGTACGGAAGCACTGACAGCTGCATTACCGCCCAGGATGACGTACTGGCTGAACTTATTGTCTTTCAACCAGGTCTTCTGTTCGGCTGTCAACTCTTCTCCCACCATAAGGATAGGCTGGCCTGTTGAAGAAGCTGACAGGCTGTCGGCAGCTGTGGAACCTGATGCAATAAGCAGGGTGTTGTATTCATCACATCCGGCGGCTTCCAGGATCATCAGGTT
>JAGHUB010000134.1 GCA_018065025.1 Candidatus Equihabitans merdae | reverse complement strand
GATGCTCCTTTTGGAACATCGCGCTATTTTGTTAGTCACCTAGGATGGGTTGCGATTATGATCTAGTGCTCATTACGGCTGAGCAGCGTCATCGATATGGGGTTCTTTGGGAAGAACGATTGACAGGATCATAGAAACGACGAATACGCCGGCAACCATGTTAGCTGCGAAGATGCTGGAAACGAGGGGCGGGAAAATAGCCAGGAAACCAGGATCGATCATTGTAACGCCGATACCGAAGCAGAATGTAAGAGCAACGATCATCATGTTACGATCTGTGAAACCGCATTCAGAAATCATCTTAACACCTGAGAAGACGATTGAACCGAACATCATAACAGTGCAGCCACCGAGAACTGAGTTCGGCAGAGAGTTGAAGAAAGCACCGATGGGCGGGAACAGGGAGGCAAGAACCAGAACCAGAGCACCCATAAGGATGGTGAAGCGGTTAACAACCTTAGTCATAGCAACCAGACCAACGTTCTGGCTGAAGGATGTGATGGGGTTGCAGCCGAACAGACCGGAGAAGGCTGAGCAGAAACCGTCGCAAGCCAGAGAACCCTGAACTTCGCGTTCGGTAATGTCACGGCCAAGACCGCCTGTGCAGATAGCTGTTGTATCACCGATTGTTTCAGCAGCAGATACCAGGAATACGATACCAACTGTGATGATAGCGCCAGCGTGGAATGTGGGAGTGATGCCCTTGAAGAATACCGGAAGCGGGATGTTGATGTAACCAACCTTGCTGATTGTGTCAGCGAACTTACCGAAGTTAACCATGGGAGCAGCGCCTGTAACGGTCAGGATAACTGACAGGATGTAACCAACGATCAGACCGAACAGAACGTTAAGGTTCTTCCAGATGCCGGGAGCCTTGATCTTGAAGATCAGGCAGGAGATCAGAGTGACGAGACCAACCAGCAGATGGTACCATGCGCCGAAGTCAGCAGCACCCTGGCCGCCGCCGAAGGAGTTCATACCAACAGCCAGAAGTGAAAGACCGATGGTAGTAACAACGCAGGCAGAAACGATGGGGGAGATGAATTTTCTCCAATACTTAGCTGTAAGACCCAGGCAACCTTCGAAGATACCACCAACGATGATGGCACCGACCATGCCTTCATAACCCCACTCAGGATTTGTGGCAACGATCAGAAGAGAAGCAAGGAATGTGAAGCTGACACCCATAACAACGGGAAGTCTTGAACCAATCTTCCAGACGGGATACAGCTGAACGATTGTACCGATACCGGCTACAAACATAGCACACTGCAGGAGCTGAGCGATCTGTTCAGGGGTGAAGCCGCCGCCATCTGCAGGAGCAACACCGCCAACAACGGCAGCACTGGCAACGATCAGAACGGGAACAAGGTTAGAAACGAACATAGCCAGAACATGCTGCAGACCGAATGGGATAGCCTTAGCAATCGGGACACGACCATTCAGGCAATAAATGTTCTCAACGCTGACCGGAGCGACCGGTTCGCGATCCAGAGAGTTAGTATTAGCCATAAAAATATCCTCCTCAAAAACTATTTATGGTGACGTAATGTTATTATACTACATCACCAAATAGTTTTGGAAGAGGAAAAAATTTTTTGTTAAAAATGCACATTATCAGTGTGCTTTTTTGGAAGCCTTTTTCGGGGTATCCATACCGTCTTTCAGTAATGTTGCACGCTCCAGAGCATCGTCGATATGGGGACAGAAGTTTTCGGCACCTACCAGGTCAACGAACCCGGCTTTTTCCATAGTGGCGTAGGGCTGTTCGTTAACATGGGAGAAGATCATCTGAACGTGATGACGTTTGCAGCGTTCATAGAGGCCTTCCAGGGCATGCATGGCGGTAGCATCCAATGCCGGTACGCCTCGCATACGGATGACCAAAACTTTTGTGAAGTCTTTCAGTGTTACTTCAGCCATACGGGAAGCGACACCGAAGAACATGGGACCGCTGATTTCATAGACGCGGACGTAGAGAGGTACATCTCTCAGTTCGATGGAATCCGGGTCGTTATCACGATGGTAATATTTCCACTGTTTGATCTCGGCTTCTTCGCTCATGCGCTTGATGAAGAGGACGCTGGTGGCGATCAGACCGATTTCGATGGCAACAACCAGGTCGAAGATAACAGTCAGGACAAATGTAGCAACCAGAACGATGATGTCGCTCTTGGGAGCTGTCTTGCACAGGTGGGCAAATGTTCTCCAGCCGCACATATTGTAAGCTACCATAAAGAGGATAGCAGCGATGGTGGGCATGGGGATCAGGGATGCGTAAGGCATCAGAAGGATCAGAACCAGTAAAAGAACCAAAGCATGGACGATACCGGCGATGGGAGTACGGCCGCCGTTTTTGATATTGGCAGCTGTACGGGCGATAGCACCTGTAGCCGGGATACCGCCAAAGAGGGCGGAACCCATATTACCGATACCCTGGGCAATCAATTCCATGTTGGAACGATGGTGGGCATTGATCATACTGTCAGCAACAACGGCAGACAGAAGAGATTCGATAGCGGCCAAAATGGCGATGGTGAAACCATTGGCCAGTTCATCACCGATGAGACGAATGCTGATGTGGGGGATATGGATAGCGGGAAGACCACTGCTGATGGTGTAGAGATCACCGATGGTATTAACATCCATTTTGATGACCTTAACCATGAGGATACCGACGATAACGGCAATCAATGAACCCGGGATGCGCTTGCTGATATAGGGCCAGACGATGAGGATGATCAGACAGACCAGACCTACCACAAAGGCCTGCCAGTTGAAAGTGCCCATGCTCTTAATGAGGGCTTCGATCTTTTCAAGTGTTTCAACCGGTTTAAGACCCTCGGCATAGGTGAGACCCATAAAGTCTTTCAGCTGACCGATGACGATGGTGACAGCGATACCGGCTGTGAAACCGGTGGTGATAGTATAAGGAATAAATTTAATGAGAGAACCCAGACGGAAGACACCCATCAGGATCAGCATAATGCCGGCGATGAGGGTAGCAACCATCAGGCCATCCATACCGTCAGTGGCAACGATGCCGGCAACGATGGTGGCAAATGCAGCGGTAGGACCGGCGATCTGAACGCGGCTGCCGCCTAATAAAGAAATCAGGAAGCCGGCGATGATAGCGGTGAAGATACCCTGTTCAGGACCAACACCTGAAGCCAGAGCCAGGGCGATGGATAAAGGAAGGGCGATGATAGCGACGATGATACCGGCTATAAGGTCCTTAGTAAACTGAGTAATGGTATAGCCTTTTAATGATGTGAAAATGTTTGGTAATAATTTCTCTGATCCTGGTGCCATAGTTTCCTCTCGATATTTGATTTGAGTTGATAGTTCTGAAAATTCCCAAAAATAAAGAATGCTTACGCATTCTCTCCAGAAAAAGACGATACCCCACAGGCGGGGGTATCGTCAAATCCTTTTCGTTATAAAAGTTGAATGAACCTTAAAAAATCCAATTAATAGACGGATTTAAGCTCTTTCCAATAGTCGAAGTACATGCGGTCGCCTTCTTTACCAAGATAATGGAAGGTTTCCAGATTTTCGTACTGGTCGATATCCGGGAAGAGGATCTCATTTTCCAGCTCTTCTTCGTCCAGTTCTTCCTCCATGCAGGCACGGTTAGGTGTTGAGTAATAAACATAGCGGAAGTTCATGGCGGCGATATCGGCACGGCACAGGAAGTCGATCCACTGGTGGGCAGCTTCCTTGTGGCGAGAGCCCTGGGAAATGACCCAGGCATCGATCCAGATGTTGGTGCCTTCTTCCGGGATGACGTAGTCCAGCTTTTCGTTGGCTTCGATACAGATCTCCGCTTCACCGCTGTAGATAACGCCGATAAGGGCTTCATCACCGATCATTTTGTCACGGACTTCGTCGACGACATAAGCCTGTACCAGGGGTTTCTGCTGAATCAGAAGATCAGTAGCTTCTTTAAGCTCATTTTCGTTCATGGAGTTCAGGGAATAACCCAGTTTCTTCAGAGGAACGATGTAGAGGTCTCGGATGGAGTCCTGCATCAGGATCTCGTCTTTGTATTTTTCGTTCCAAAGGACGTCCCAACCGGTAACTTCCTCTTCAACTGCTTCAGTATTGTAGAGGATACCTACAGTGCCCCAGAAGTAGGGGATGGCGTATTTGTTGCCGGGATCGAAGGCGTTGGACTTTTCATAATAAGTCTCGTCGATGTTGATAGCATGGGGGAGCAGGTCGTAGTTGAGAGGCTCCAGCATGTCATTTTGCAGCATACGCTCGATCATATAGTCGGAAGGACAGATGACATCGTACTGTGTGGGATCCGCATCCACCTTGGGGAACATGATCTCATTAGTTTCGAATTCATCATAGACCACCTTGATGCCGGTTTCTTCTTCGAAGAGGTCGATAACATCCGGATCCAGATATTCACCGGCATTGTAGACAAAGAGGACGTCTTCAGCACTTGGGTCAACACCGCAGCCTGTCAGCAGTGTGCCTGCACCAAGCAGGGTCAGACCAAGGATCAGGAGGCTTTTGACAGATTTCATCATAATGCCACCTCCTTAACCATCTTTCTTCCTTTTGAACCGCTGCGGGACAGGAGGATCAGAAGGATCAGGACTGTCACGAAGATGATGGAAGACAGGGCATAGATCTCAGGTTTGATACCCAGCTTAACTTCAGCATAGATCTTGGTGGACAGTGTATTGTAGCCGGAACCTGTGGTGAAGTAGGTGATGATGAAGTCGTCGATGGACATGGTAAATGCCATAAGACCGCCGCTGATAACACCGGGCAGGATTTCCGGGAAAATGACTTTGAAGAAGGCCTCGATGGGGCCGGCACCCAGATCCTGAGCAGCTTCATAAATATGAGGGGGCAGCTCACGGAAACGGGGCATGATGTTCAGGATAACATAGGGAATGTTGAAGGTAACGTGGGACAGCAGGACTGTACCGAAACCAAGCTGAACATTAACAGTGGTGAAGAGAAGCATCAGAGCTACACCGGTAACGATATCCGCATTCAGCATGGGGATGTTGGTGATACCAAGCCAGGTCTGACGGGGTCTCTTCTTCATTCTGGCCAGAGCGATGGCGGCAGCGGTACCAATAACTACGGCGATGGCTGCGGACAGGATAGCCAGGATAATGGTGTTAGTGAATGCTTCCATGATGGATTCATTCTGGAAGAGTTCCTGATACCAGAAGGTGGTGAAACCGCCCCAGCGGCCACGGCTCTTGCTGGCGTTGAAACTCTGGATGATCAACATGACGATGGGAGCGTACATGAAGATGAAGATCAGAGCGATATAGAGGTTTCCCAGATTGCGTTTTGTTTTCTTCACAGGAGACCTCCGTTCCCTTCACGATCAAAGACGGAAGATAAAATCATGTTAATGACAATGAAGAGCAAGAGGACCAGGGAAAGACCTGAACCCAGATGCCAGTCGTAGGCCTGAGTGAATTCCTGTTCAATAACGTTACCGATAAGCAGGACCTTACCGCCGCCAAGAAGGGCGGAGATAACGAAGGTTGTCAGACCCGGAACGAAGACCATGGTGATACCGGAAATGATACCGGGCATGGACAGGGGCAGGATAACCTTCCATAGGGTCTGCCAGAAACCGGCGCCCAGATCGTGGGCAGCATGGATCAGGTTGGGATCGATCTTCTGCAGAGCATTGTATATAGGAAGAATCATAAAGGGCAGGAAGTCATAGACCATACCGAAAATGATTGCACCCGGTGTGTTGATAAGGTGGAGAGATGGCAGTCCGATGGTATTTAAGAAGGTATTCAGGACGCCGTGTTTCTCCAGCAGTGACTGCCAGGCATAGGTACGCAGCATGAAGTTCATCCACATGGGAATGATCAGCATGAAGAGCAGGAAACTATTCTGTGCTTTCTGGCGGTTGACCATGATCAGGCAAAGGGGATAAGCCAGCAGCAGGCAGACTACCGTACAACCTACAGACAGGAGAACGGACAGAAACAGAGCTTTGGCATGAGCAGGTCTGGCGATGGCAAATACATTTTCCAGGGAAATAGTACCGGCTTCGCTGGTGAGACCGTAGTACAAGACCAGAAGCAGGGGAATGATGATAAAGGCAATGGCCCAGAAATAATAGGGCATGCCAAATAATGCGAAGCTATTCGCTCTTCTATTATTTTTCAATGGCGGCAGCCTCCTCGTCTTCTGATTCAGGCTTGTTCATAACCTGAATGTTAAAGGGATCTACGGCGATGCCAACCATGGTACCTACCAGGGAGGCTTCGGTTGAGTGGCAGACCCATTCACGACCATTGACATCGATGCAGATCTCGTAGTGTACGCCCTGGAAAATGAGGTCAGTAACGACACCGGTGACAGTGCCTTTGTCCGGTGTGGTGATGATGACGTCCTCAGGACGGATAACGATATCGACCGGTGTGTTCTGTCCGAATCCCTTGTCAACGCAGAGGAAGGGACGGCCATCGATCTCGATGAGCTCATCACGAACGAAAGTGGCGGGGAAGAGGTTGCTGTCCCCGATGAAGTCCGCGACGAAAGCATTTTCCGGCTCATTGTAGATGGTTTCCGGAGAACCCATCTGCTGGATATAACCCTGGTTCATGACAACGATGGTATCGGACATGGTCAGAGCTTCCTGCTGGTCGTGAGTGACGTAGACGAAAGTGATGCCCAGTTCATTTTTCAGGCGGATCAGTTCGTACTGCATGTCCTGACGAAGCTTCAGGTCCAGAGCACCCAGAGGCTCATCCAGAAGCAGAACATGGGGCTCGTTGACGATGGCGCGAGCGATAGCGATACGCTGCTGCTGACCACCGGAAAGAGAACCCGGCATACGTTTTTCAAAGCCCTGCAGACCAACCAGGTTGAGGGCGTATGAGATCTTATCCTGAATATATTTGTCGGTTTTTCGTTTGATCTTTAAGCCAAAAGCGATGTTGTCGGCGATGGTCATATGCGGAAAGAGCGCATAATTCTGGAAAACCATATTTAACTGGCGCTTGTTGGGGGGTACGTTTGTGATGTCTTTTCCATCAAAGATAACGTGTCCTTCATCAGGTGTCTCAAAACCACCGAGAATTCGAAGAGTTGTGGTTTTGCCGCAGCCTGAGGGGCCGAGAAGTGTTACAAATTCATTTTCATGAATAGTCAGTTCCAGATCATCCAGAACAGGTTTGCCATCATAGCTCTTGCTGATGTGCTGTAATTCAATGAGTGCCCGTGACATTTAAAGCCCTCCCCCAAAAATAAAGATAGTCAAGGTCAGCGGTAGCAAACAGCCGCCAAAACTGAATACAGTTTATAGAAACGTACAGCGCACATTATATAGGAACGGATTAGGTGTGTAAACCTGAATATTTACCAGTATTTGAGCCGAAAAAACCAAATATTTTTACGCCGATTACAAATGGCTTTAAATGTCCTCTTTCATCCGGTCGGGTAGAGGAATCGTTGAAAAAATACAGGGTTCGTTATACAATGTAGGCTCAGTATGAACACTGGGTCTTCAGGCCAAATTCTGCCTGAAAGCAGTGGACAGCAGTCAATAACAAAGCATAAAAATGAAAGAAATGAGGATAAAACCATGGGTCTGTTTGGCGGCAATTCAGGTGAAGAACCTACACCGGAAGAAATCAGCAAACGTGAGAAAAGCAGAAGTATGCTTTATATTATCGCAGGCGGCTATCTTGTTTACATCGGCTACGGTCTGGTCAAAGATACCCTGGCAGATCCCAATGCATCTCGTGCCTTTGTGGCCGGTGGTGTTTTGTTTGGCATTATCGGTATTTTCTTTGTCTTCAATGCACTGAAAGGTTTCATGGCTCGTCCCGCAGACTCTGAGGAAGAGGCAGATGCAGAAGCTCAGGCTGAGACAGAAACTGAAGAAGCTGCAGAAAATGCAACAGAGAAAGCAGCAGTAAAATCATCCGGCAGCAATTCCGGCATGGGCGGCCTTTTCGAAAAGGCTGTAGCCAGATCCAAAGTCCAGCAGGAAGAGCTGGAGTCCTTTAAAAAGGCCGGCAGTGACATTCGTGACCGTCTCCGCAAGATCAATGAAATGGATGGCGTTGAGATGGAAGATGTGACTCCGGAAGCAGCTGAAGATACACAGGAAGACGCATAAGAAGTGATAAGGAGGTTGTTCCATGAGTTATGCCGATAAACTCTTTGTAGAGATGTGTCAGGATATTCTTGAGAATGGCACCAGTACAGAAGGCGAGAAGGTTCGTCCCCACTGGGAGGATGGCACCGCCGCCTATACCATTAAGCGTTTTGGCGTAGTCAATCGTTATGATTTGCGGAAGGAATTTCCGGCACTGACACTGCGTCGTACCGCACTTAAGTCCGCTATGGATGAGATCCTGTGGATCTACCAGCGCAAGTCTAACAATATTCACGACCTGAAGAGCCATATCTGGGATGAGTGGGCTGATGAAGAAGGCTCCATCGGTAAGGCTTACGGTTATCAGGCCGGTGTTAAGCATATTTATAAGGAAGGCGAATTCGATCAGATCGACCGCGTTTTGTTTGATCTGAAGAATAACCCCTACAGCCGTCGTATCATGACCAACCTCTACAATCATCATGATCTTCATGAGATGGCCCTGTATCCCTGCGCTTATTCCCTGACTTTTAATGTCACCAAGGACCCCAATGAGGAGAAACTGGTGTTGAATGCTGTGCTTAACCAGCGTTCACAGGACATTCTGGCCGCCAATAACTGGAATGTGGCTCAGTATGCCATCCTTCTCATGATGATTGCCCAGGTTTCCGATATGATTCCCGGTGAGCTGGTTCATGTTATTGCAGATGCCCATATCTACGACAGACACGTGGACATCATTAAGGAACTGATTCAGCGCCAGCAGTTCCCGGCACCTACCGTACGTCTGAATCCGGA
>JAGHUB010000390.1 GCA_018065025.1 Candidatus Equihabitans merdae | reverse complement strand
TAAGCATACAGATCGAAGTAACCTGTACCTGTCAGACCAAGGATGATAGTCTTTTCTTCGCCTGTTTCCTTGCACTTCAGAGCTTCGTCGATAGCGACGCGGATAGCGTGGCTTGATTCCGGAGCGGGCAGGATACCTTCTGTCTTAGCGAACAGTTCAGCAGCTTCGAAGACGTTGGTCTGTTCAACAGCAACAGCCTTCATGTAACCATCATGGTACAGCTGAGACAGAACTGCGCTCATGCCGTGGAAGCGGAGACCGCCGGCATGGTTGGCTGACGGAATGAAGTCATGACCCAGAGTGTACATCTTAGCCAGCGGGCAGACACGACCTGTATCACAGAAGTCATATGCGAATTTACCGCGTGTGAAGCTGGGGCAGGAAGCCGGTTCAACAGCGATGATTTCATAATCAGCTTCGCCGCGAAGTTTTTCGCCCATGAAGGGAGCAATCAGACCACCAAGGTTAGAACCGCCACCGGCACAGCCGATGATCATGTCGGGTTTGATACCATACTTATCGCAGGCAGCCTTAGCTTCCAGACCGATGATACTCTGATGCAGCAGAACCTGGTTCAGAACGCTGCCCAGAACATAACGATAACCTTCGTTAGTAACAGCTACTTCAACAGCTTCGGAGATGGCGCAGCCAAGAGAACCTGTTGTGCCGGGATGCTCAGCCAAAATCTGACGACCTACATTTGTGGTTTCAGACGGAGAAGGTGTAACATCGGCGCCGTATGTACGCATAACTTCACGACGGAAGGGTTTCTGTTCGTAAGAACATTTTACCATGTAAACTTTGCAGTCCAGATCCATGAAAGCACAGGACATGGAAAGGGCTGTACCCCCCTGACCTGCACCTGTTTCGGTTGTAACACCCTTCAGACCCTGTTTCTTTGCATAATAGGCCTGGGCGATAGCAGAATTCAGTTTGTGGCTGCCGGATGTGTTGTTGCCTTCGAACTTGTAGTAGATCTTGGCCGGTGTATCCAGAGCTTTTTCCAGGAATTCAGCATGTGTCAGCGGTGAGGGACGATACATCTTGTAGAAATTCAGAACATCTTCCGGGATCGGGATGTAAGCTGTATCGTTATCCAGTTCCTGATTAACCAGTTCTTCACAGAAGATAGGTGTCAGTTCGTCTTTGGTCAGGGGCTGAAGTGTACCGGGGTTCAGAAGGGGAGCCGGCTTGGTGGGCATATCAGCTCTCAGATTGTACCAACTTGTGGGAATCTCGTTTTCTTCAAGATAGATTTTGTAAGGGATGTTGCTCATTTCTTTCAGTTCCTTTCTTTGGGTTTTGGTTGGGACAGGATGTTTTGGAAAATAAAAAAACCCCTGTCCATCTACGATTTTGTAGGGACAAGAGTTATCTCCTGCGGTGCCACCCAACTTGGCGCTATATTGCGCCCTCTCATGCATACGTCTAATATGCGGGATTTTGTTAACGAAGATCCACCTCCGTCGCACCTACTATGATTGAATCAATGATTTATCTTCAATCGTTTCGGATTGCCCTCAAAAGCCCATTCGATACACATTTTCTGCGCCGTCTCAGTATCGGCAACTCCCTGTAAGAAAAGCGGTATATCTACTATTTCTTTATCAACAGTTTATAGAAACACTATCACTCAAGGATTTTATTGTCAAGAATTTCATGCTATACTATACCCTGCCTGAGAATAATTGGCATGTTTATACAAAGAAATCAATTGATTTTCAACAAGGTTGAATAACATATGAAGATAAAGAATAAAGTTAAAAGATGGCAGGCTATGTGCCTGGCCGCTATTATGGCATTTTCACTGTCCGGATGCGGCGGTGATGCAAAGGATTCTATTGCGATGGTTACTTCCGGTAACTATGCCGGCAACAAGGCAGCCTGTCAGGCCTGGAATGGCGTACAGGTTTTTGCTTCATCAGAAGATGGTGTAGCCAATCGTTATGAGGTAAGCACTGCCGATGCAGCTGCTGCAGATAAGCAGATCAAGACCATTATGAAAGAGGGCAATACTGCTGCTGTTTTCGTGGGAAATGATCTGGAACAGTCCCTCTACAAAGCACAGGAAGGCAACAAGGATGTCCGCTTTATCATGATCGGCGGCCAGCCCCGTCCGGAGGAAGGTGCTGATCCGTCTATCGGTGAGAATACCCTGTGCGTTGTCTTCAACAATACAGAACTTGGTTATCTGGCCGGTTATGGTGCCGTCTATGAAGGCTACCGTCATCTTGGCTTCATCGCAGGTACACGTTCTGCTGATGCTATTGCCTATGAGAGCGGTTTTATCGCCGGTGTAAAAGCCTGTGCAGCAGATCTGGCACTGGAAGCCGGTGCCGTTGTAGTGGATGAGCATTACACAGAAAGTGACGCTCTGTCACCTCTGGTGATGGAGGCTGCTCTTAATCAGTATGATAATGGCTGTCAGATCATCATGGCCTATGGTCATCAGATCAATCGTGCTGTTATTAAAGCCGCTGAAAAGCGCAATAAACTTGTTATTTCCGCAGGTGAGGATCTCAGAGGAGAATCCGGTGCCGTTCTGATGGGCTGTGCTTTCGACTGTGCAGCAGCTGTTGAGAAAGCACTGGCATCTTGCAAGAGTGAATCATTTGCCGGTGGTACTTCCGTGCATTACGGTGCAGCTGACAATGCCATTTCCCTGTGCATGTCACCTGACCGCTTCACAACATTTACCGAAGCAGACTATCAGAGAATCTTCGGTGAGCTTTCATCCGGTGCCCGTACAGCACCTCAGGACAATAACGTGGCGGGAGATGCTTTCGTCACTGTTAATCAGCAGTAATTAGTTTTACCAGAGTTTTTTAGGGAGGGTTAAGTAACTATGCGTATTGCTATCATGGAATCACTTGGAATCAGCAAAGAGAAGATGGCTGCCTGTCAGGCTCCTTTCATTGCAGAAGGTCATGAATTCGTAGAATATGCCAAGAGCACAGATGAAGCTGTTCTGGTAGAAGAAGCCAAGGACGCTGATGTCATGATCCTGGCTAACATGCCTATGCCGGGTTCCGTTATCGAAAAATGTGGCAACCTTAAGTTTATCGATGTTGCTTTCACAGGTGTTGACCATGTAGGTCTTGACGCTGCCAAAGCTGCCGGTATCGCTGTAAGTAATGCTTCCGGTTATTCAAATGAAGCTGTTGCCGAGCTGGCTCTTGGTATGGCTCTGTCCATGATGCGTAATGTTCGTCAGGTTGAAGATCGCGTCAGAAGCGGCGGTACAAAGGACGGTCTGGTAGGTTGTGAGATCAAGGGCAAGACTGTTGGTATCGTTGGTCTTGGCAACATCGGCAGCCGTTCTGCTACACTGTTCCATGCCCTGGGCGCTAATATTCTGGCTTCCAGCCGCACTGTCCATGCTGAAGTTAAGGATTATATCACCCAGACATCTCTGGATGATCTGCTTAGCCGTTCCGATATCGTTATCCTGCATTGTCCCCTGACAGCTGATACAAAGGGCATGATCAACAAGGAAAAGTTGGCTCTTATGAAGAAGTCCGCTATCCTGATCAACGTTGCCAGAGGTCCGGTTGTTAACTCACAGGATCTGGCTGATGCTCTGAAGGAAGGTGTTATCGCCGGTGCTGCTCTGGACGTATTCGATAAAGAACCGCCTCTGAATGCTGATGATGTTCTGCTTAGTGCGCCCAACACTCTGCTGACACCTCACGTAGCTTTCGCTACAGAACAGTCCATGGAACTGCGTGCTGACATCGTCTTTGAAAGCCTGCGTGCCTGGATGGACGGCAAACAGATCAACGTCATTCTTTAATTTCTTTCTTTGAAAGATGTAACTTGCAAACAATGATTAAGGGGCAACAAATAAATAAAACTAGAGGTTCTTACAGATGAGAATATCTGAGATTTTATCAAAAGACAGAGTTACTCTGTCTTTTGAGGTCTTTCCACCTAAAACAACAGATCGTTATGAATCAGTGGCAGCGGCAGCTGAACACATTGCTGCGTTTGCACCGGATTTCATGAGTGTTACCTATGGCGCAGGCGGCGGCACCAGCCAGTTCACAGCTGACATCGCTGCCGGTATTCAGGAAAAATATGGTGTGCCGGTTCTGGCACATCTTACCTGTGTATCTTCAGATCGCGCCAAAGTACGTGAGACTATCGAACTATACAAAGAAAAAGGTATTGAGAACATTCTGGGCCTTCGTGGTGATCTGCCTAAGGATGGAAAGTTGTCCACAGACTACCGTTATGCCTGTGAACTGATTGCTGAGATCAAGTCCATGGGTGATTTCTGTGTAGGCGGTGCCTGCTATCCGGAAGGTCATCCGGAATCCGCCCACAAGAAAGAAGACATCATGCATCTTCGTGAGAAGGTGGATGCAGGTTGTGAATTCCTGACTACACAGATGTTTTTCGATAATAACGTTTTCTACAATTTCCTTTATCACGTTCGTGAAGCCGGCATCACTGTGCCCATTATTCCGGGTATCATGCCGATCACCAATGCTAAACAGCTGGGTCGCTCAGTAGCCTTATCAGGTACCGGCGTTCCCGCTTCTTTCAAGGCTATTGTTGATCGCTTTGGTCAGACACCGGATGCTATGATGCAGGCCGGCGTCAATTATGCTGCTCATCAGATCATCGACCTAATCGCCAACGGCATCCGCTACATTCATATTTACACCATGAATAAACCGGAAGTGGCTCTGGCTATCAAGCTGGCAGTTTCAAAAATGCTTGAAATACCCAACGAAGGAAAGGAAATCTGGTGAGCTTTTCAGAAATACTTGGAAAAGAATACTTGTTTTGGGATGGGGGCATGGGAACCCTGCTTCAGGCCATGGGCATGCAGCCCGGTGAATTGCCTGAACGCTGGAACATCAACCATCCCGAAGAAGTAAAATCGATAGGCCGCCGTTACCTGGAGGCTGGTGTTAATGTGATTAACACCAACACTTTTGAAGCTAATCTGCTGCATTATCCGGATGCTGGGGAACGTCAGGCTGTTATTGAGGCTGCTGTTAAGCTGGCCAACGAGGTTCGCGATGAATCCGGTCGTGACGATGTCTATATTGCCCTGGATATCGGGCCCAGCGGGAAAATGATGGAGCCTATGGGTGACCTGTCATTTGATGATGCAGTAGAAATATTTGCAGATATGATCCGGATCGGCGCTAAAGCCGGTGTGGATCTGATTTTGTTTGAAACATTTACCGACAGTTACGAAGCCAAGGCAGCGGTACTTGCAGCTAAGGAAAATAGTAATCTGCCGGTAGCACTGACCATGATCTTCGACGAGACCGGCAAGCTTCTGACCGGTGGCACACCAGATTCGGTTGTTCCTATGCTTGAAGGTCTTGGTATTGATGCTCTGGGCGTCAACTGCGGTCTTGGTCCTAAGCAACTTTATCCTGTCATTAAGCGTATGACAGAGATCGCTTCTGTACCTGTTATCGCGTCCCCCAATGCCGGTCTGCCTGAAGTTGTAGATGGCAAGACTGTATTCCGCCTGTCACCGGAGATCTTCTCAGACGAGATGGTTGAAGTGGCAGCTCTTGGTGTACAGTGCCTTGGCGGCTGCTGCGGTACCACACCGGATCATATTCGTCAGATGATCGGCAAGGTCAAAGACATTCCCTTTAAAGAGCCGGTGTACAGAAGTAATACGGTGGTCACATCATTTGCCAAAGCAGTCGATCTTCGTCGTCATCCTGTGGTGATCGGTGAACGTATCAATCCCACCGGCAAGAAGAAGTTCCAGGAAGCCCTTCGTCAGAACGATGTGGCTTATATTCTGGATCGTGCTGTGGAGCAGGAAGAAGCAGGTGCTCACATCCTGGACGTTAACTGCGGTCTGCCGGGTATTGATGAGCCGGCTATGATGGAGACTCTGGTTAAGGCTATTCAGGGTATTACAGCATTACCTCTTCAGTTGGACACTTCAGATCCTGTGGCTCTGGAAAAAGGCCTCCGTTATTATAACGGCAAGCCCATGGTCAATTCTGTTAATGGCAAGGAAGCCGTAATGGCTGATGTTTTCCCGCTTCTTAAGAAATACGGTGGCGTACTGGTTGTATTGCCTCTGGATGAAGATGGTATTCCTGCCACTTCAGATGATCGTCTGGCTGTGGCTAAGCGTGTCTTTGAAGAAGCTGACAAGTACGGTGTAGCCCGCAAGGACCTGGTGGTGGATGGTCTGACTATGACCATTTCATCCGATCAGAGAGCCGGCGAGATTACATTGGATACCATCCGCAAGGTTCGTGAAGAGCTGGATTGCGGCACTATTCTTGGTGTGTCCAATGTTTCCTTTGGTTTGCCTCGACGTGAGATCATTAACGCTCACTTTATGACCATGGCTATGGAACAGGGCCTTACCTGTGCCATTATCAATCCTAATAACGAAGGCATGATGGCATCCTATCGTGCCTATATGGCTCTGCATGCAATTGACGATCATTGCGGAGATTATATAGCCGCTTATGCCGGTACAAAGGCAGGAGCATCTGTTCCGGCAAATGCACCAAAAGCCTCATCATCAGCAGACAAAGCCTCTGCAAATGTGGATGGAAATGCTGCTGATCAGAGTCAGAATTCAATTCGAATCAGAGAATATATCGAGCGCGGTCTTGCTGAAAAAGCTGCTGATGCAGCCAAAGAAGCCTTGGCCGGTGGAATGAAAACACTGGATATCGTTAACAATTATATGGTGCCTGCTCTGGATCAGGTGGGTAAGCTTTATGGTGACGGCACCATTTTCCTGCCTCAGCTTATGATGAGTGCAGAGGCTGCTCAGGGGGCATTTGCTGTTCTGAAAGAAGCGGTATCCGATCAGGCTCAGGAGGTTAAGGGACGTATTGCCCTGGCTACTGTTAAAGGTGATATTCACGAAATCGGCAAGAATATCGTCAAAGTTATGCTTGAAAGTTATGGTTTTGAGGTACTTGATCTGGGCAAAGACGTGGCACCTGAGACCATTTTAGAAGTGGTAAGAAAAGAGGAACTTAAGCTGGTTGGCTTAAGTGCTCTGATGACTACAACTGTATTCAGCATGGAGGATACCATTACCTTGCTGAAGAAAGAAGCACCGGAAGTGAAGATCGTCGTAGGTGGCGCAGTATTGACTGAGAACTACGCAGCCAAGATCGGTGCTGACTATTATGCAAAAGACGCTATGGACACCGTTTCGGTGGCCAATACTGTTTTGTGTTCATAAATTCGTCAACTGGCGTGAGGGACTATGTCTGTGATAAAATAGATTAGTTCACACGTTATCGCTGATTGAAAAAGAAAGGCGGGATATTCTGTGTTAAGAATTGGTCTGTTAACAAGTGGCGGCGATTGCCAGGCTTTGAATGCTACCATGCGTGGCGTGGTAAAAGGCCTCAGCAACTGTGTTGAAGAACTGGAGATCTATGGCTTTGAAGAAGGCTATAAGGGTCTGATTTATGGAAATTACAGACTGCTGACTTCCAAGGACTTCTCTGGCATTCTCACACAGGGCGGCACCATTATCGGTTCATCCAGACAGCCTTTTAAAATGATGCGTGTTCCGGATGCCAAGGGCCTGGACAAGGTTGAAGCTATGAAACAGAATTATCATAAGCTGAGACTGGACTGCCTGGTTATCCTGGGCGGCAACGGCACACAGAAATCAGCCAATCTTCTGAGAGAAGAGGGGCTTAATGTCATTCATCTGCCCAAGACCATCGACAATGATATCTATGGTACCGATCTGACTTTCGGTTATCAGTCTGCTATTAACATTGCCACAGAGTGTAGCGATTGCATCCATACCACAGCTTCCTCTCGCGGACGTGTTATCATCGTTGAAGTCATGGGGCATAAAGTTGGCTGGCTGACACTTAGCGCCGGTATCGCCGGCGGTGCAGGTA
>JAGHUB010000218.1 GCA_018065025.1 Candidatus Equihabitans merdae | reverse complement strand
TCCGGCAGACCGCCTACGTTGTGGTGGGACTTGATGACGACGGATTCACCGCCAAGACCAGATTCTACAACGTCGGGATAGATCGTACCCTGTGCCAGGTAATCTACGGCACCGATCTTCTTGGATTCCTCTTCGAAGACACGGATAAATTCCTCACCGATAATATGACGCTTACGTTCCGGTTCATCAACACCGGCCAGCTTGATGTAATAACGATCCTGAGCGTTGACACGAACAAAGTTAAGATCGAAATCACCTGCTTCACCAAATACGGCTTCTACTTCATCACCTTCATTTTTACGAAGAAGGCCATGATCAACGAAGACACATGTAAGCTGACGACCGATGGCTCTGGAAAGCAGACCGGCCAGTACGGAGGAGTCTACGCCACCGGACAGGGCCAGGAGAACTTTGCCGCCACCTACTTTTTCACGGATGCTCTTAACAGACTCTTCTACGAAGGAATCCATACGCCATGTACCGGCGCATCCGCAGATATTTCTGACGAAATTGAAGAGGATCTCTTTACCGCGAACGGTATGCAGTACTTCCGGATGGAACTGAATACCATAGAGACCGTGTTCCGGTGCTGCAACAGCGGCTGCGGGGCAGTCTGCTGTATGGGCGATGATATCAAAGCCGGGAGCTACTTTAGAGATGTAATCGAAGTGGCTCATCCAGACGATGGTCTTATCTTCTACGCCGGCGAAGAGGCTATCCTGGCAACCATCTACCAGAACCTCTGTCTTACCGTATTCACGAACGGGAGCTTTCTCAACCTTGCCGCCCAGTACGTGCATCATAAGCTGTGCACCATAGCACAGACCCAGTACCGGAACACCCAGATTGAACAATTCTTCTGTACAAGAAGGTGCACCTTCTTCATAACAGCTGTTGGGACCGCCTGTCAGGATGATGCCCTTGGGATTCATCTGACGGATCTCTTCGATGGGTGTGCGGTAAGAATAGATCTCACAATACACCTGACATTCACGGACACGTCTGGCAACCAGCTGGTTGTACTGTCCGCCAAAGTCAATAACGATGACTTTTTCCTGATTAATCTGTTCCATAGCTACCTTTTCCTCTCCAGAAAGCTGATGTACACGTTCAAATATTTACCAAAACTTTTATTAAAGGTTTATAAGAAACAACCAAAAATATATGTTTTTTCACAGAACGCTATCTGTTTTGATTGTGTATACAATCAATAATTCATGCTTATTATAACGCTGAGGCGACGAAGATTCCAGTCCCAAAATCATCCTTTTCCGGTAGCACTTACCGGAGTGGGACGACGACTATCGAAAACTGACTGGACGTCAAAGAGATCTTCGAAGACATTGATCTTGGCTGTGCCGCTGATGGCACGCCACATCTGCAGACCGTCACAGTCGATACGTCCCTGTCTCAGATACTGACTGCCGATCTGAACCCAGGACTTGGATGAAGCATCAACATTGGCGAAATAATAGAAACCTGCGGATTTGTAGTAAGCATATACCGGGTTGGTTTCTGAATCATAGGGATGCCAATCGCCAATATCATTACCATGGGCGAAAATAATGGTGTCTTCGGTTATCGTACCGATGAAGACTACGTCAACCGTCAGAGCCTTCAGAGAGACCAGTCCGAATGGCTGGCCCAGCATCCTGAGTTTAACGAAGATGCCAGACAGGAAGAGATCCGTCAGGCAAAAGAAGTGGCTGATGCATGTAAAGCATCCGGTTGGGAATTTGCCAGCCATACCTGGGGTCATTTAAGTGTTACCGGCAAACCGGTAGAGACCCTGCAGGCGGACAATGAACGTTGGGTGAAAAATGTTGCCAACATCGTTGGTCCTACAGACACCATTA
>JAGHUB010000394.1 GCA_018065025.1 Candidatus Equihabitans merdae | reverse complement strand
GCCGGCCGCGTCAGCATCAACGGCAAAGTCGTAAAAGCCTCTGCCGAAGTAAAAGTCGGCGACGTTATAGAAATCCAGATGGGCAATGCCAATGTAAAGGCCGAAGTCACAGCCATCATGGATACCACTAAAAAAGAAAATGCATCAGAGATGTATCGTTACATCTGAAAAATAAACTGAATCGGAGTAAATAACTATGAGACAAAGCGGTGTATTATGTCCCGTGTTTTCCCTGCCCTCACCCTATGGTATCGGCAGTTTTTCAAAAGAAGCCTATGAATTCGTAGATTTCCTGGCAGATGCCGGTCAGGCCATCTGGCAGATCCTGCCCTTAGGCCCCACCAGTTACGGTGATTCACCTTACCAGTCCGTCTCTTCATTTGCCGGCAACCCTTATTTCATTTCTCTGGACGATGTTTCCGAGATGGGTCTGCTGAAGAAGGAAGATTATGCTGACCTTAATTTTGGTGACGAAAAGGACCAGATCGACTACGGTAAGCTTTATGAACTGAGATTCGACATCCTGCGCAAAGCCTACGAGCAGTTCAAGGTTGCCCTGGCTGAGAAGTGCCTGGTGAATTATCACGAAAAAGAACTGGACCTCAAGAAAGATTACGAACTCTTCGTCAAATACAATGAAAGCTGGCTGACAGACTATACACGCTACATGGCTATCAAGGGTTCTCAGGAACAGAAAGCCTGGACTGACTGGGACAAGGAACTGATGTCCGCCAAGTCCAAGGCCGTGGATGAGAAGGCTGCCGAACTTGAAGATGAGATCGGCTTCTTCGCTTTCCAGCAGTATCTCTTCAATCTCCAGTACATGGAACTGAAGGAATATGCCAACGAAAAGGGCGTCAAGATCATGGGTGATATCCCCTTCTACGCCGCTGCTGATTCAGCCGACATCTGGGCCGATCCCGAAGCCTTTAAGCTGGACAAGAACTTCAAGCCCACCGTTGTGGCCGGTTGTCCCCCTGATGCCTTTAGCGAAGACGGTCAGCTTTGGGGCAATCCTGTTTACGATTGGAAGGCTCTGAAGAAAGATCATTATCGTTGGTGGATCCGCCGCATTAAGCGCTGTTTCGAACTTTATGACATCGTCCGCATCGATCATTTCCGTGGCTTCTCTGAATATTATGAGATTCCCGCTGATGCTGAAAATGCCAAGGAAGGCGAATGGGTAGAAGGTCCTCGTATGGATCTCTTCAAGGCCATTAACAAGGAACTTGGGAACAAGGCCGATATCGTGGCAGAAGACCTGGGTATCATCACCGATGAAGTCCGTGAACTGCTGAAAGAGACCACTTATCCCGGTATGAAGATCCTGCATTTTGCCATTTCCGGCGAGAAGGATAATGCCTACCTGCCCTATAACTGCATCAAGAATTCAGTTATTTACACAGGTACTCATGACAATGAGACAACAGTTGGCTGGCTGCAGAATCTGAATGAATGGCAGATCAACTATGTTCGTAAATATGCCAATTCACCTTATTCATCCTATGAAGGTCTCACCTGGGATCTGATCCGTGTCCTGATGGGCAGCGTCTCTGATACCTGCATCATTCCCATCCAGGATTATCTGGTTAAGGGAAATAAAGCCCGTATCAATTTCCCGGGCACCTTCGGTAGCAACTGGCAGTGGCGTCTCCTTCCCAATGAGATCTCCAAAGAACTCACCAAGAGTATCCTGGAAATAACTCAGGTCTACGGTCGAGAGATGGAACTGCCTGAAGAAGATGAGACAGAAGCTGCGGAAAATGCTGAAGCTGCAGATGCAGTAAAAGACACAAAGGCAAAATAATAAGTGTCACAGCAAATGTGACGGAAAATATGCCGGCCCAATCTGAAAAAGATATACAGTGGTTGACATAAACTTATTTCACCGCTATCATTATCTTGGATTGACCCGACTATATGACATGGGTCAGTCAAATAACTCTGGGGAGAGTTATCAAGGGGGCTATATGAAGAAAGCGGATACCGGTCTACGTCCGGCTATGCTGGCCATCACCATGGTGGTCTGCGTGCTGTTTGGTGCACTTTTATATAAAGGTCAGGGTCTACAGGAGAAGATCCAGCAGAACGAAGCCGTAGAACAGCAGCTTAATGAACAGATCGAA
>JAGHUB010000201.1 GCA_018065025.1 Candidatus Equihabitans merdae | reverse complement strand
TCAGCAGTTCTACTGCTGTGTGACTGCCGATGTACCCGGCGCCACCTGTGATTAACACTCTAGCCATCGTCTTATTCCTCCCTTAAATGCTCATTTCTGTCTGAATGATAACATATTCAAACTTGCTAAATCAAATATGACTATCATACAAAGCTGTTGATTAGGCCAATAATGGCACCCAGAACACCCCCAAGCCATACAAGGGCATGCAGTTCCTTACTGGCGATTTCCATAATCAGTTTTTCAAGAAATGCTGTATCAAATTCGTTGATCTTATTCTCTACGATCTGGCCCACATCCAGTTTGATAATGAAAGGGGCTGCTTTCTCCTGCAAAACCTTCAAATAAAGGTCCCACAAGGTCTGACGAATAACTGCCTTCTTCTGCCACAGGTAGACACCAAGTTCCGCCATGGGATGATCCATCCAGACGTGGTATTCCTGATCTATATAATTTTCAAGAATTCCCGGACCTTCCTGCAGAACCATCTCATCCAGCTTCATAATAATATTAGGCTTGGCCTTATTGAGAGCCGGTTCAGCCACCATAGACACCATGCCGTTAAGATTCTTGATTACTTCCTCGATACCGGTAGTTACCAGCATTTCTGAAAGATTCTTCTCAACCACCATTTTAGGCAGATAATCCGCAGCTGTTGCCGTCAGGTATTCTTTGACATCTACCACACCATTCAGAACATGATGCTTATCCAGATAATCTTCCACCGACCCATCTTGGTGACCCAGCTCTTCTATCAGACTATCTACCTTCTTGTCAAAAGCATTCTTTAATCCCTCTGAAGCCAAAGCTCTCTGCAGCGTATCCGCATCCAGCAGCTGCTCTCCTATAACCTTGCCGATGGCTTTGGCAATACGAGGCTTCTCCTTGGGAATCAAGCCCGGTGTGAAGGGCAGCGTATATTTCCCGATTTTAATAGGCTTAAGGGGTCGGAATAGCATCTTAATAGCCAGACCGTTGGTCATCAGACCAATCAGACCACCGATCACAGGCCCTGCGATAAAATTGAAATCGATCATTCTCTGTTATGCCCTCTTTAAACGACGTGCCTGACGTAAACAATAACCTCTTAAATCAAATCAAAAGAGAGAACCACACGTCCGGTGGACTGACCGCTGCGAATCATCTCTAACGCCTCATTAACTGCGGTCACCGGCAGTACATCATCGATGATGGGATGGATACGGCCTTCAGATTCCAGCTGCAGAATCTCTTTCATTTCAGCAATAGTACCATTTCTTGTACCGACAAAATAAGTCTCATTTAAGTGCATGTATTCAGAATCAAAGAGACAGCTATTGCCCGGTGAATAAGCTACCATCACATAGCGTCCCCCTTTGGTCAGTCTCATGGCACTGCTCTTGGTGATCTCCGGCTTGGCCAGATTGTCAAAAATGACATCGTATTTCTCTGTAGAAGCCGCAAACTCATCAAAGGTAATGGCATGTGCAGCCCCATATTCTTTGGCCAGATCCAGCTTTCTCTGTGCAATGTCCACTGCGGTGCATTCTACCCCCATATCTACCAGATACTGAATGCCATGAAGACCCAGACCACCGGTACCCAGCATCAGGACCTTCTCAGACTTGCTGACACCGGCACGATGAATGGCGTGGACAATAGACAAGATAGCGCAAGTGGCCACTGCAGCATCTTTGTCGGATACATTGTCAGGAATCTCAACGATATTGTTGACAGAGACTGCTACATATTCACCCAGACCGCCATAAAGTTCAAAACCGATACGACCTTTCAGATTCTCACAGCGGTTATATTCACCGTTGAGACAACGGGGCCTCTTCATACAACCCTGATAGGTATGCAGCACCACTCTCTTACCAAGCCATGAAGGATCAGCATCACGACCGCACTCCACTACCTGACCGGCGATCTCATGTCCCGGTACAAAAGGCAGAGGGGTTGTGTTGATGCGGCCGCCTGTGATCTTCAGATCACTGCCGCACAGTCCCACCTTCAATACCTTAAGGATGACCTGATCGTCGGCCGGTACCGGTTTAGGGATATCTTCCAATACCAGTTTTCCGCCGAATTCATGCATGACCATTGCTTTCATAATTTCATTACTCTCCTATATATCAAAGCTTTACTCTATTACTCAAAGCCTCATAACGACGCAGATAGCGCTCTTCTATTTCCTGAAAAGAAGCTTTACCGAATTCATAATAAGATAAAAGCGTGGGCAAATCAGCTTCTTCACCAACATTTAACAGATAGAATAAATCATACTTAAGCAAATCGTGATCTACCTGATCCACCAAAGCACGTTCTTCTTCTGTCAGGTCTTTTCCCAGAAAATGTTGGTACAGCATGGAAAGCATCTTCTCTTCCATCTCAATATAATC
>JAGHUB010000309.1 GCA_018065025.1 Candidatus Equihabitans merdae | reverse complement strand
GAAGAGACATTGAATAAGATCATTGCCGAACTGGATGAAGGCATGATACGCCAGTTTAATGAGCGTTTCGGTCTTATTTCCAAGCAGTTTGACAAGACGGTTAAGGAGCTGTTCGGCGGCGGCTTGGGTCGTCTGGACCTGAAGGATTCAGCGGATGTGCTGGAGACGGATATTGCCATTACCGTTGAGCCTCCCGGCAGGAAGCTGCAGAATATTAACCTGCTGTCCGGTGGTGAAAGAGCTCTTACAGCTATCTGCCTGCTCTTTGCTATTCAGAACCTGAAGCCCTCACCATTTTGTCTGCTGGATGAGATCGAGGCTTCTCTGGATGAAAATAATGTTGTCAGATTCGCAACTTATCTTAGAAAACTGACAAAATCTACCCAGTTTGTTGTTATCACACACAGACGCGGTACCATGTCACTGGCTGACCGTCTCTACGGTATTACCATGATGGAAAAGGGTATTTCCACCCTGGTATCAGTCAACCTGATTGAAAATGCTTTGGATAATTAAGGACAAAATATGGAAGAGAATACAAATGTAAAAAAGGGCTTTTTTGCCCGACTGAAGGAAGGCTTAAGCAAGACCAGACATAACCTGTCCAGCAGTCTCAGCCTCCTCTTTACAGGTCATGACATCATTGACGACGAGTTCTATGAAGAGCTGGAAGAAGTCATGATCATGGGTGATATGGGTATTCGTACCGTTGAAGATATCATCGAAGACCTGCAGGAAAAGGTGGATGATCAGCATATCACCGATCCCGCCCAGTGCCGTCAGATCCTCATTGACTCCATTAAAGAGAAGATGGCTGTTAATGAAGCCGACTATGTTTTTGAACGTGAACCCAGTGTCATCCTCATGATCGGTGTTAATGGCACAGGTAAGACCACATCCGGCGGTAAGCTGGCTGCCCAGCTTAAGAGTCAGGGCAAGAAGGTTATCCTGGCCGCTGCCGATACCTTCCGTGCCGCTGCCTGCGAACAGCTTAAGGAATGGGCTGACAGAGCCTCTGTAGACCTGATCTCCGGTCAGGAAGGTGCAGATCCGGCTTCTGTTGTATTTGACGCTGTTCAGGCCGCCAAGGCTCGTCATGCCGATGTTCTGATCATCGACACAGCCGGTCGTCTTCACAACAAGAAGAACCTGATGGATGAGCTTAACAAGATCTACAGAATCATCGGCCGTGAATACGGTGATGTCCATCTGGAAACATTACTTGTACTGGATGGTACAACAGGTCAGAACGCTCTGGTACAGGCCAAGGAATTCTCAGAAGCCGCTACCGTTACCGGTATCGTTCTCACCAAGCTTGACGGTACAGCCAAGGGCGGTATCGCCGTAGCTATCCAGAGTGAACTGAAAGTTCCGGTTAAGTACATCGGCGTAGGCGAAAAGCTGGATGATCTCCAGAAATTCGATCCGGATGCCTTTGTGGAAGCACTGTTTGAAGCTTAAAAAAATAGAATCGAGGGATGATTAAAATGTCCGAAGAAATGTTAACACTTGAGAAATTTGAAGAGGCTTCTGAAAAAGTCAGAGAAGCTACTGTGGATACCCGTCTGATCCACAGCACATATTTCTCAGATATGTCCGGCAACAAGGTCTATCTGAAGCCGGAAAATATGCAGAACACCGGTGCCTACAAGGTTCGTGGTGCCTATTATAAGATCAGCACCCTTTCTCAGGAAGAGAAGGAACGCGGTCTCATTACCGCATCAGCCGGTAACCACGCCCAGGGCGTGGCATTTGCCGCTAAAACATGTGGTGCCAAGGCCATCATCGTTATGCCTACCACCACACCTCTCATCAAAGTCGAACGCACTAAGATTTATGGTGCTGATGTTATCGTCTACGGGGATGTTTTTGACGAAGCCTGCGATCATGCTATGGCTCTGGCTGAAGAGAAGGGTTACAC
>JAGHUB010000095.1 GCA_018065025.1 Candidatus Equihabitans merdae | reverse complement strand
TATGCTGACGGGAGGTGCTGAAAGATGAAGGCTTTGTTTGAAAAAGATATCCGATTAGTTCTGATCAGAAAGTCAGCCCTGTTTATCTATCTCTTTATCGGTGTGGTCTTTACCTGGCAGTTTTCTGCCAGCTTCAGTGGGGCTTATGTGACCATGTTGGGGACCATCCTGGCCCTTTCCACTTTGTCTTATGACGATTCCGACAATTGCCTGCAGTTTCTGTTTACATTACCCTGCACCAGACGTCAGTATGTGGCTGAAAAATATCTCTTTGTATATGGCTTTTCTTTGGTGGCAGGTTTCTTGGGGCTGCTTATAATCGCTGCAGCAGGTATTTTCAAGGGAACGCCGCTGAATGGCATCACCATTCTGGAGGTTATCTCCTCCGAACTGCCTATCCTGGTGGTAACAGGCGGCATCATGATTCCTCTTCAGATGAAATTCGGACCGGAGAGATCAAGAGCTATCTTGCTGGCCTTGATTGGCGTCATCTTAGTCATCGCTTTTACCGCAAGTAAGATAGCCGGCGCAGACAATGCTTTACACAGTCTGGTGGTGACATTGGATGCTATGAATCCTATTAGTGTGGCTGTTGGATTAGTGCTTATCATGGTCCTTATCAGCGTCATATCTATCATGATTTCCATGAGAATCATGACCAATAGAGAGTTCTAGTTGATGACCTATGACACAGTTTTTTGAATATGTGTCGACATGAATTTAGAGCATTGAAAATAGGATAAAAAGGACTAATATAGCGGTGTGACACATGTGTGTCATGCCGCTGTTTAAATATTAGGTCTTGTGCATTAGGAGATATGCCTTATGAATGTAATGATATTTGCTCTTGAAACCCTGGTCATGACCGTCATTTTCACCTTGATGATCCTGATTCCTTTATCAAAGAATCCTGTCTGGTGGATTCACGATTTTCCTAAGGATATTCAGGAGGAATATTTCAAGACCCACGAAAGAATCCCGGCGGCACCTCTCAGCAAACCGGCCATTTTTAAGAAGGCATTTGCCATTGTTCTGGTTATCGGCTTCATGACTGTGCTTGTACGCCTGTGCGGAGCCAGAGGTTTCCGGGGCGGTTTTCTGGTCAGTTACGCCATGTGGTTGATTATAGACTGGTATGATTGCTTCATTCTGGATTGGGTCTTCTTCGCCAATCTGAAGAAGATTCGTCTCCCGGGAACTGAGCATATGGATAGAGCCTATCATCAGAAAATGTACCATTTTGTACACTCCATCGTAGGTATGGCTGTAGGTCTCATTCCCTGCCTGATCACGGGGCTGGTGATGATGTTGATTGGATGAGGAAATATAATGGTAGACGAAACTTTACAGTGCATCAGAGAAAGCATGATGGGCTTGCTGGCCAAGAAAGAATACAGCAAGATTCAGATGAAAGAGATCGCTGAAAATGCCCATGTAGGAAGAAAAACCCTCTATAGATATTTCGACAGTAAAGAGAGCTTGATGGAATACGTAGCAGAATCTCTGATGAATCGCCTGGCAGATGGTATCCTGACTCAGGGAGAGCTGAGCTTTGAAAATGTGACTTATGCCTTTTTCGAATTTGTCCGGGATAATCAGGAAGAGTTCAGGATATTGAAGAAGGGCAAGGTTCTCAGCTATCTGGAAGACAATTTATTTGCCTTGATTGCCCAGGTGGCCGCCAAAACCAAGTACAAGGGAAAATCAGCCCAGGAAGTTCAGGAACTGACCCAGGCTTCTCTGGGCCAGAAGTATGCTCTGCATTTTATGCTTGCAGGACACTGGCGGATGGCTATGGTCTGGATCGATGAAGACCCTTTTCTGTCCCCACGTCAGATGATGGAAATGTCCCTGCAGGTTATGAGTGGAAGTTCAGTAACGAAATGATGGCAGCTATTAGAACTTTCAACGGATATTTGTTATAATGCTGACACAACAAGAAATAATAAAGCGTAAGTCTTTATGGGCCTACGCTTTTTTTGAAATCTGTGCGGTGAAATAACGGAGTGACCGCAGAAAAATGCAACCGCAGGTTGCTTTCGTTCCGATACCGGTTCAACCACGCAGCTTCTGCTTTCCGTAGATAGACTTGTTGCCGTTGCAGAAGAAGGCCACGGCACAGACGATAAAGAAAAATTGAAGATGTGCAAAACCGAAGACTTCGGCACCGATCAATA
>JAGHUB010000223.1 GCA_018065025.1 Candidatus Equihabitans merdae | reverse complement strand
CTGGCCAGAGCATTTTACGATGGGGTTAAGGATATACAGGGAATCACAATCTATGGTGATTTTTCCAAAACGGAGCGTGCACCTATCGTCTCTTTGAACATCCGCGATTATGATTCCGGTGAAGTCAGCGATGTTTTGTACGTAGATTATGAGATTCAGACCCGCCCCGGTGGCCACTGTGCACCTTTGATGCATGAGACTCTGGGAACTGTAAAACAGGGAGCTGTTCGCTTCAGTTTTAACTGGTTCAACACTGAGGAAGAAGTTCTGATTGCCATCAATGCCGTTAAGGAACTGGCAGAAGAGGAAGGCTGACTTTGATGAACTATATAGGAATTGATATTGGATCTACCAGTGCTAAGACAGCAGTTCTTTCTGATAATGGAGAGATACTGACAACCTTTGTGATTCCCACCGGTTGGAGTAGTTTTCAGGCTCTGGAGACTATCGAAGGAACTCTGAAACAAAAAGGCATTGATATTGAAAACAGCCGCATTGTTTCAACCGGTTATGGACGAAAAGCCGTCAAATACGCGGACAAAGCCATTACCGAGATCACCTGTCATGCCAAAGGTGCAGCCAAGCTCTTTGGAGAAGAACCCATGCATATCATTGATGTTGGTGGACAGGATACTAAGGTCATCTCAGCAGTCAATGGCAGAGTAGAAGAGTTCTTCATGAATGATAAATGTTCTGCCGGAACCGGTAAGTTCGTAGAGATCATGGCTAACCGCCTGGCCGTGCCGGTGGATGAACTTGGGACATATGCCGCTGAGCATACTGAGAAGATCACCATCAGTTCTATGTGCACAGTATTTGCTGAATCAGAGATCATTTCCATGATTGGTCAGGGAACCAGCAGAGAGAACATCGCCTGGGGTATCTTAAGTTCTATCGCCATGAAAGTGAAACAGGAATACAGCAAGCTTACCGGTACAGGTCGCCCGGTCTATCTTACCGGTGGCCTCTGTGAGAATACTTACTTTACAGAGTTGCTTTCCGAATACATTGGCAAGGCAGTTAAGACTGTACCAGAGGCCCGCTATGCCGGAGCCATTGGTGCAGCGGTTCAGGCCTTAACCTTGTTTGGAAACAAATAGACAAAATAGAGAGTCCACCCATGGGACTCTCTTATTTTTTTGCCCGAGCAGAAACTCTGTCATGGCGTGGCCTTCTATGGTAGAGTAGATATATAGAGAATGGAAAGAGAGGAAACTCTATGAAAAAAGCATGGATCTTTTTCCTGGCCTGTCTGCTTGCTGTTTCCTTCACCGGATGCAGGGGACCGGTCAATGTGCCTGCTGCCGGCGGTGTAGTGGATGAGACAGATGAACATGCCCCTAAGGTCATTGAGTCTAAAGACATCACAGACTTTTATGCGGATTATTATGTGGAGGATTACAAGGTGCCGGAGCGGTCAGGCTCTTATTACTGTAAGATCACCACGGACGAGGATGGTATTCATACCCTGAAGATAGAGGGCTATCCTGAAAGCTATGAAGAAGTGGTGGATGACAGCCTTCTGGCAGAAATCCAGGCTATTATTGACAGAAATAAACTTGTGGAGATGAACGGCTATTCCAAGGTGACTTCAGGTCTGCCTCCTGAATACCAGGCTTGCCATATGAATGTTGTCTATGCCTCCGGAGAGACACTTAATTTCAAGGTAAATAATGACCCGGACGGTGCCTGGAATACGGAACTATATCATCTGCTGGAAAAATATTTGATTGAAACGGGTCACGAAGAACTGAATCCGCCTGTGGAAGTCACCACCATTACCCATTTCCATATTGCTTTTAACGAAGATGATACGTTCTATGAATATGGCTTTATTACCATGGGAGAGGATGAGGAACGCTTCTACAGAGCATACGGCAGCATGACTGATTCAAGTGACGAGACCGGTGGTATGACCACAGCAGAGGTTACCCCGGAACTTTATGAAGGCCTGCAGCAGATCATTGAAGAGACAGATATGGATGCCCTTCATGCGCCGGAAACAGTCAGCTTCTCTCTGGATCGCACAGCAGAGGGCTATCTGGAGATCTATGTGGACTTTGAAAGTGGCAGGCAGATCTATGCTGAGTACGGCCCGGGTGAGATTCCAGATTGTTGGGAAGCCCAGCGAACTGTATTAAAGAAATTCATGGATCAGTATATAGAAGAGCATTTCCTGGGAGAAGGATGGGATTAAGCTCCCGGAAAATATCAGGTAAGCGAAGAGGAAACATTTTATGGATAGATTAAACTACCTTTATCCTTGTGGGGAAGATCATGATTCATACCTTGAATATCAGATGTGCTGCCATGCATGCGGCAAGGCCATTCATATCTTTTTGCCAACACAGCTGAAAGCTATGGGTTACAGCACTAATGCTAATCAGTGTCATTCCTTCTTGTATTCAATCAATCGGGGCTTTAATGAGCTTTTTCCTGATCAGGTCATCAAGCTGCGTAATGATGTTTTTGGTAATAGTTATCTCTTGTTTGATAACTATCATCTCTATCCCCTTATTGCCCAAGAGTCCCCTGAAGAAAGAAAAGCCCGCTTAATAAGAATTAAGCAGGCTGAGTTAGCAGCTAGATTAGGGAATCATTCTGAGAAAAAACAATGGATCATCCAAGAGTTGGTATCCAGAAATGACACCATCCTGAATGCCTTGGAAGATGTGATGAAAGTCTACGAAAAGACTGAACAAACAGGTTGGGATAAACTGGATCAGGCACTGACAGAGACCACTTTGCAGGACGATGCCATAAGCTTATTACAGCGCTTTGGTCTTAAAACCCAGGAGAGTGTTCAGCCTATTCAGTCAGAAGCCGTCAGCCCCTTTTTTGTTAATGCCATGGGCAGCGACGATCAGTTCTTCACTATAGAAGAACAAAAAGCAGAGCCGCCAAAGCCGATTGCACAAAGTGGTGGAGAGGAATGGATCTGCTCCTGCGGAACCAAATCAAGCAAGAAGTTCTGCCCCAATTGCGGCCTGCCTAAAGATCAATAATACAATACTCGTTAGCATTGATAATGGTGGTTTTCCCATAGGCCTGTTTTTGACGGAAGCGATGGGTATAACCCTTATGGACATGTCCATGGATGAAGTACCGTGGCTGATAACGATCTAATAAACTTAAGAAGGATTCGAATCCCTGGTGAGAAAGGTCATCTGAATCACCAAAGCCCCGGGCAGGGGCATGTGTCAGCAGGATATCGAATCCTTTTTTGCGCCATAAAGAGATGGTCAGCTTACGAATGCGCTGACGCATCTCTTTTTCTGTGTATTGATGAGCTCCACCGGAATAACGCATGGAGCCTCCTAAGCCCAGGATGCGGATGCCATGATAGGTATAGATCTTGTCTTCGATGCACTGGCATCCCAGAGGTGGGTTAAGGCTGTACTTGGTATCGTGATTGCCGTGGATATAAAGAACCGGTGCCCGACACATGGTGACCAGGAAGGACAGATAAGTAGGATCCAGGTCCCCGGCTGACAGGATCAGATCAATATCTTTGACTTTATCTGTCTCAAAGAAGTCCCAGAAATAAGGGGATTCCACATCGGCGATAGCTAATATTTTCATTTTACTGTCCCGTCGGCTATAACACCGATTGTTTCTGTCAGCTTCTTGGCTGTGTCTGTCAGTTCTTCTTTTTCAGGAATGCTGCCGATGATATTTTCTGCCAGCCAGTCCATGGTCAGTACTTCTTCTGGTGAAAGGGAAGCCTTGGGATTACTCTGTACACGCCATTCTGGGAATACAAAACCCCGGAGAATACATTGAAATCTTCCTGACAGATAGACTTCTTCAGTAATTCGATGAGGCGGGAAGTGCCGATGGGCAGACGGTGGGAGTAGAACATATAAATGATGCCTGAAGACATGCCCCACCAGTAATTGCGTCCCTTGGTAATGTCTTTTTCTTCATCAGACTTCCAGACACCGGCCATGATATTTCGAATCATCTGCTCATAGAAAAGTCCCCAGTTCCATACCGGCATAGCAATATTCCATACTCCGTATTCCTGAAGCTGGTAGAGACCGAAATAGGGCTTATAGATACCTGTAGGGGTCATTTCACCACCGGAAATGATGGAAATATCATTTTCCATAAACCATTTATGATTATCTGCATTGATCTTTTTAGACCAGTCCAGATAAATGGTGGCACGAGGATTGACCATCTTGGCACCCAGGGCAAAAGCGTTAATGGAAGCGATGGTACCATAGATGGGATAGTCAGCAATGTAGCCGATCTTGTCATTTTCCGCCAATGCTCCGGCGATGGCTCCCATGAGGAACTTTGCCTCATGCATACGGGCATAGTAGGTTCGCATGTTTTTGTGGGAGGTGTTGGGGGAGCAGTTGAGGATCTTGACTTCCGGATGATCGATAGCGAACTTTAAGCTTTCCTTCTCGAAAAGGGGAGAAGTGGTAAAGATAATATCGGGCTCTTCGGTCAGGGCCAGGTCCAGCGTTTCGGCTATGGTTTCTTCGGTAATGTCAGAGTAAACCTTGATCTCAACCTGATCGGCAAATGATTTTTCCAGGTGAGAACAACCCAGTTCATGGGCATAGGTCCAGTTGGAAGTCTGCTTGTTTTTATTATGAATGAAGCAGACTTTCAGGCATTTGGATCCGGTGGGAATCAGACGGCGCAGCAGGTTCTTGGTAGAAGAGGCAGCCTTCTGACTAGGTTCCATCTGAAGAGATACCGGTTTTTCAGTCTGCAGCAGGAGAAACTCTTTCTTCAGACGCTGAAGAAGTTTCTTCAGTTCCGGCTGAGTCAGATCTGCCAGAAGCTTATAGTCATACAAGTCGATGCAGAAGAGGAAAGCATCCCCGGGTAAGGTTTCAGAGGCCTTGTCCTTTAAGGCATGGAATTCCTGCCTGAAACGAGCATAGATGGAATGGAAGCGCTTTCTGTCTTCATCGGTCCAGCTTTCATGGGGCTTCTTGCCTACCAGACGCTGGAATCTGGAGAAAGAGCCGATCTTGGAGAACCAGATATCATTGATCTTGGACAGGCTGTAGAAGTCCATGAATTCGTAGTAGATTCTGGTTTCTATTTCTTCGTTCAAGGGCGGAATGATACGAATGACATTGGCGGCTATTTTGACGGCATCAAAATAGCGCAGGACACTGACTCGCTTATTGCCCTCAGCTACATAGAATTCATTCATGAATTCATAAACCTTGATGGGGTCATGGATGCCTTCTTCAAGATGAGCCTGGCACAGGTTGACCCATTTGGCGCAGAATTCTGAATCAGGTTCCAACATGGGCAGGAAAGACTTGCTGAAAGCGTTGCTTCTGCCTTCTGATTTGGTACCTTTGATGCGTTCGATGGGAATATCTACGACGCCCAGAGATACTTCTGTGGGCTGGAGAATCTGCTTATTAAAAAGGATGGTGTCCAGCACAGCCGGGGCACCACCTTCTTTCTGCCCGAGACGGACAGCAGTTTCATAATGTAATCTTGCGTTTGCAATACTTGTCATTAATTACCCCGTTTATCAAGAATAGTGTGTCGTGTGTAAAACCACATCTGTTACCAAGTATAAGGGCATTTCATGGAATGTCAAATGAACGACATGTTTCTTTATAGAAGCTTAATCTTTACCTGTCTCTAGAATCAGATTTATGGAATAGGTAAAGGTTTCTTCATCAAACCGATATTTCTTCAGCAGTTCGGGACCGCAGCTGTTGGATCCGATGCCATTCTGACGGAAGTCCAGATTCAAAACGGTACTGCCGCAGGATTTCAGCTCATAAGCATGCTTTTTCTCCGTCAGTTCTTCCTGGGTGAAGACAGAGGCATTGAAGGAGAAGCGGTTCCCGGAAAATGCTTTTAGACCTGCTGTCGGGCTTTCCACCATAACGTAATCACAATCAGCATGGCTGCCGTTTTCCTGAGGCTTAAGATAGTCTTCATGCAGATCTTTCACACGACTTTCGAAACGGCCATGGTAGGAAGCGCGGCACTTGTCGATATAACTCTCGTTGGGACCTAAGCCATAGTAGGTGACTTGATTCACGCTTTCAGGCAAGAAGAGTCTGAGACCAAAGCGGGGCAGTGCCGGGAATTCCATATCTCGTGTGACGGCCATATTGAGGTCCATCTGTCCATCTTTATGGATAGTCCAGATGGCATCCATGGTCATCATGGGCTGTACCCCGATGGCTGTCATAGCCATGTGGCTTCGAATCTCTGCAGCCTCATCTGTCAGGCTGTAGTCTGTGGTATAGGCTCTGGATCTGGCCAGGTGATACATGGCCTTGGTCCATTTTTCTTTGATGGGAGCATCATTATCCGTAGGAGCACGCCAGATATTTATTTCCATGGGACGATCCAGGAAGTCTTTTCCATCCACTGTCAGGCGGCTAAAGGTGCCGGTACGTTTGTCATAGACATAGGTGAAAGCCTTTCCTGAAATAATGAGCTGACGATCATTTTCCTCCAGTGTTAAGGGCGGAAGAGTAAGGGCTTTTGCAGCGGCCTCAGCCCTCCACTTAAGTGAGGTCTGATTTCTTCCGTCTTCATTGTTAAGAAGAATCTCATCAAATCCAAGCTCGTGTTCAACGGGCCTGAGAGAATCACCCTGTTTAAGCAGGTAGGTGATCTTCAGATAAGCTCTGCCATTTTTCGGCACGTTGAGGGGCAGAGAGATAGCAGCGGTTTCTCCCGGAAGAACATGGGGGAAATCGGCCTCAGTCACCCGGC
>JAGHUB010000333.1 GCA_018065025.1 Candidatus Equihabitans merdae | reverse complement strand
TACCTTATTTGTGGATCTTCCTTTCTCGGGTATATGTGCCTTGCTTCTGGTATTGCTTGGAGCATTTGGCATCGGCGCCGGTGAGAAGATGACTCTGGGACGTCTTGGGGGCATCATCATGTTGCTCCTTTTTGCAGGATACCTGGTTATGATGCTGAAGCGTGTGAAGATGCATCGTGAGGCAGCCAATGAGGATGCCCGGGAAGATGCAGTGGCAACTGCCATCACAGAAGAAACCGATGTGGAAGAAAACAGGGAATTGATGCCCATCGGGATCAGCCTCCTGCGCATCGTGGGTGGTGCTGCAGCCATCGCATTCGGCGGGAATCTGACTGTAGAGACTGCCAGTCGTATTGCTACGGACTTCGGAATGAGCCAGACTTTGGTTGGTTTGACCATCGTTTCAATCGGTACATCTCTGCCGGAACTGGTTACCTCTATTGTGGCTGCCAGAAAGAATGAGATTGGTATGGCACTTGGCAATGCCATCGGTTCCAACATCTTTAATATTCTGATGGTTCTGGGTATTGCCTCAGCTGTCAGCCCCATTGCCCTGATTGGGGAGAATATTATTGACGTTATCGTCCTGCTGGTATTTTCCGCCATCGTCTGGTTCTTGGCCTACACCCGCCGCAAGGTGGATAAGAAGGAAGGTCTCCTCATGTTGGCCTTGTATCTGGCATTTGCCATTTACATTTGTATACGTTGATCAGGCTTAGTGCCTGAATCTGTCAGCCAAGCTGATCAAAGTCTTGCGTCGGACATTCTTCGGTGTTGACTTAAATAATAGTTACCTTGAGTAAAATGTTTTAAGATAAGGAGAGCAGTTTATGGCCGTTAGGATCTTAGCTGATTCAACTATTAACATTACCGAGATGAAGGGTATTGATTTTGTATCTGTACCCCTGACCATCTCAACAGATGAAAGATCTTTCGTGGATGATGAAGAACTGGATCTGGAAGAGATGCTGGATTATCTGGCAACTTACAAAGGTCGTTCCTTCACAGCATGCCCCAGTATCGATACCTGGCTGGCCCGTTATGAAGGTGCAGATGAGATCTACGTTATCGTATTGAGCAGCAATATCTCCGGTGCCTATAATGCAGCCATGATGGCAGCAGATATGTATCTGGAGAAATGCCCCACTGCCAAGATCCACGTCTTTGACAGTTTAAGTGCCGGTCCGGAAGTTCGTCTGCTGGCTGACTACATCGCTTCAAAGGTTAAGAAGGGTGTTTCCTTCGAAGAAATAGTTCCCATGGCTGAAGAATACCTGAAACATACCCGTGTTTTCTTCGCTCTGGAATCTTTCCACAACTTTGCCCAGAACGGTCGTATCAGCAAACCTGTAGCCGCTGTAGCCGGTGCCCTTGGTATCCGTGTTATCGCCACAGCAGCACCCGAAGGTGTTATCGATATCGTGGAAAAAGCCCGCGGTGCTAAAGCTCTGGCTCGCAAATACATGGACGTTCTGGACGCCGCCGGTTATCTTGGAGACCGTCTCATCATCGACCATTGTTATAATCCGGAGATGGCTGAAAAACTGAGTGCCATGATTAAAGACAGATATCCTGAAGCCCAGATCGTCATCAATACTACAAAGGGTCTGGCCAGCTATTATGCAGAAAAAGGCGGCATCCTTTTAGCCTGTGAGTGCCATAAGCGTTATGAATAATTCAAAAAAAGCATTGATAGCCATGAGCGGCGGCGTGGATTCTTCCGTCGCCGCTTTATTAACTAAAGAAATGGGATACGACTGCGTCGGTTGTACCATGAAGCTTCATGAATTCGGCGCTGACAAGACTGATGCAGGAAATGCTGATTCAGAAGCAGCAGATGCTTCCTGCGGATCCGGTAAGGACGCAGAAGATGCTCGCAAGGTCTGTGAGCAGATGGCTATGCCGCACTATATCTTTGATTTCAGCAGTGATTTTAAGGCAAATGTTATCGACAACTTTGTGGATTGTTATGGTAAGGGCTGGACACCCAATCCCTGTATCGAATGCAACCGTACCATGAAGTTTGGTAAGCTCTATGACCAAGGCAAGTCCCTGGGCTGCGATATGATCGTCACCGGTCATTATGTCCGCATCGAAAAGCAGGGTGACAAGTATCTCTTAAAGAAAGCCGTAGATCCGGGCAAGGATCAAAGCTACGTGCTTTACTCTCTGACCCAGGAACAACTGGCCCACACTTTGTTCCCTCTGGGTGGCATGACTAAAGATGAGGCAAGAGCACTGGCTGAAACTCACGGCTTTACAAATGCTCATAAACCGGATAGTCAGGATATCTGTTTCGTTCCGGATGGGGATTATGCCTCTGTTATTGAGTATTACACCGGCAATAAGCCAAAGCCCGGAGATTTCGTGGATGCCGAAGGTAATGTGTTGGGTACCCACAAGGGTATCATTCATTACACCATCGGTCAGCGAAGAGGACTGGGTCTGGCTTTTAAAGAGTCTCACTATGTCTGTGAGATTCGTCCTGAGGCCAACCAGGTCTTGCTTGGTCTAAATGATGAATTATTTACGCCTCATCTGATTGCCGATCAGTTTAACTGGATCTCAGGAGAGATTCCTACAGAGCCGGTAAGGTGTCAGGCCAAGATTCGTTATCGCCACAAAGAGCAGGATGCTACCGCTACCGTTCTTGCTGACGGTAAAGTTGAAGTTGTCTTTGACCAGCCCCAGCGAGCTATTACCAAGGGACAGGCAGTGGTGCTTTATGATGGAGATGTGGTACTGGGAGGCGGCCGAATCATTTCCAAATGAATAAGATCAATCTTTCATTGGTTTTGCCAAAGCGGTGAGGATCCCTTGAAGAAAGGGTGAAAGATGTAAGGACAATAATGAGTTCTGATGGTTTTATTGTAAATTAAAACGAAAGCCGAATTGACAATTAAAGCAAGTCTTGATATATTAGGCTCATTCTTTGATTGATAGGAGTCAAATAATTATCATGAATAATAATGCAATGAAAACTGTTGATCTGGTCTACATCGGTCTCTTTGTT
>JAGHUB010000256.1 GCA_018065025.1 Candidatus Equihabitans merdae | reverse complement strand
CTTTAAGATCTTCCAGCAATTCGCTGTTGTCACTTTCGTAAGCATGTTTGTTGGTAGAAACCTTCTGGTGAAGTTTTACAGCAGCTGTAGACTTGGCGATGGGCTGTACTGTACCGGCACCGGCTACGCAGCCACCGGGGCAGGCCATACCTTCCAGCAGATAACCATTGTATTTGCCGGCCTTGGCTGCCTGAAGGAGCTTACGACATTCAGCCAGACCCTGAGCACTTTCAACCTTGATCTCTCGATCCGGATATTTTTCCTTAACACAGTTGACAACAGCCTGAGCAACACCGCCGCTGATAGCGAAGGCACGACCGTCGCCACTGGCACCGTGCATAGCATCTTCTTCCGGCAGAGCGGCAAAATTAACTTCCTTGGCTGTGAACATACCCAGAACTTCTTCGAATGTCAGAACGAAGTCGATATCGCTTCGGATAGTTCTTCTGGAAGCTTCCAGCTTCTTGGCTGAGCAGGGACCAATGAAGGCAACCTTGCAGCCCGGGTGGCGCTTCTTAAGAAGACGGCCTGTCAAAACCATAGGTGTCAAAGCCATGGAAATACAATCGGCATAGTCCGGGAAGACCTTCTTGGCCATGACAGACCAGGCCGGACAACAGGATGTAGCCATGAATGGAATCTTATCAGGTACTTCATTAATGAAGTCTTCGGCTTCGTCCATGGTGCAAAGGTCAGCACCGATGGCTACTTCTACAGCATCTTCAAAACCAAGAGCCTTGAAGGCTGAACGGATCTTCTCAGGTTTCATGTCCGGGCCAAACTGACCGGCAACAGCAGGTGCGATGGCGGCATAAACCGGTACATCGGAACGGATAGCCTGGATGGTCTGGAAGATCTGTGCCTTATCGGCGATAGCACCGAAGGGGCAGTTTGCCAGACACATACCACAGGATACGCATTTGTCCTGGTCGATATCAGCGCGACCGTATTCGTCAGAGCCGATGGCCTTCATACCGCAGGCCTGGGCACAGGGACGTTCCTGACGGACGATAGCATTATAAGGACAGGAATTAAGACACTTACCGCACTTGATGCATTTGCTCTGGTCGATGACAGACTTGCCGTCCTTGAAAGAGATAGCATCCTTGGGGCAAACTTCCTGACAGGGATGAGCCAGGCAGCCCTGACAGATATTGGTAACTGTTACCACATTGTCCGGACACTTATGGCAGGCGAACTTGATGACGTTGATCAGAGGCGGCTGATAATATTTTTCCGGCTGGATGCACTCTTCGGCCCCGTCTGTAACCGGTGCCATCTCAGCAGCTGTACGCAGATTAAGACCCATGGCCAGACGCATACGCTCACGAATGATACCACGTTCCAGGAAGACACTGTCACGATAGTTAGATTCTTCCCCGGGAATGATCTTATAGGGAATAGCTTCCATCTTAGACAGTGAACCCGGTTCATATTCATAAGAAAGCTTGGCGACCTCAGCGAAAACCTGTCGTCTGATGTCATAAACAGATGTATGAATACCTCTCATAATACCCTCCAGATATATGAATCCATTCTATATTTTTACCTTAGTTATTTTACTCAATTCAGACTATTATGACAACCTGTACGCAATGTTAAATAAGCTCCGACAGTTATTGTCGGAGCTAAAATACAATTCATATGCTGATAATGAACCCATCACAATCTGACAAGGCGAATGATACCCAGAATCAGAAGATGCAAGGGATAAAACCCATAGAAAAACCATTTGGAGAAGAAACTTGATCCGCCGCGACGTCTCCCCTTGTAGAGGCAGATGATACAGACGCCGGACAAGGCAATCATGACCAGACCACCCACCATTTCTGCCAGCATAACATCTAAAGGCTCATCCATGACATTGAGGATAATCTCATAGACGACAAACAATGCCATGGCCGCGCCGTAGGCCTTAATGGTCTTCTGACGGCGCATCTTCTCATCGACTTCCAGATAAGCATTGCGAAAAGCCCAAACGAAAAGAGGTGCCAGAAATGGCCAGTCTCCAAGGCCTGTGATACAGACCAAACCGATGGCATAAGCCTTGCGATCAGCTATATT
>JAGHUB010000356.1 GCA_018065025.1 Candidatus Equihabitans merdae | reverse complement strand
AATATCCACATCCAGGTCCTTCAGGTTGTTGATGGCAGCTCCTCTTACCTGGAGGAAACCTGTAGGCTGGCGACGAGTCTCCGGCACGGGAATGGTCATCTCTCCGCTTAAATAACGACCGGTAATGGATTCCGGCACTGCAATGATATCTTCTACAGAACCGATACCTACTAACTTGCCGCCATGGGAACCGGCACCGGGACCGATGTCTACCAGGCAATCCGCTTCTCGCATGGTATCTTCATCATGCTCTACCACGATAACTGAATTGCCCAAATCTCTCAGGTGCTTCAGTGTGGTCAGCAGCTTGTCATTATCTCGCTGGTGAAGACCAATACTGGGTTCATCCAGGATGTAGGCTACGCCTACCAGACCAGAGCCGATCTGGGTAGCCAGTCGGATACGCTGGGCCTCGCCGCCAGACAGGGTACCTGTCATACGGGACAGGGTCAGATAATCCAAACCAACATCGATGAGGAAACCTACGCGGGCTTTGATCTCCTTCAGGATAGGTCCGGCAATAACGGCCTTCATATCAGAAAGTTTGAGATCCTCAATGATAGCCTTGAATTCTGTCAGAGGATACTCTGTCATATCCATAATATTGCGATCACCTACGGTTACCGCCAGGGATGTAGCTTTCAGACGCTGACCGCCGCAAGCCTGACAAGGTGTGATCTGCATGTATTTTTCGTATTCTTGTTTGCTTGATTCGGAAAATGTCTCGCGATAGCGACGATTAACATTTTCAATCAATCCTTCAAAGGCAATGTCATAAACCCCGATGCCTCGCTGGCCCTGATAGCGGACAGCAACCTTCTCACCACCTGTGCCGTAGAGAAGGATATCTTTGTTTTTCTTAGGATAATCTTTGACCGGTGTATCTAATGAAAAATCATAGCTGGCAGCCAAAGCCTCCAAAGTCTGATGGGTAAAACTACCTTTATCGCTAGCACTTTGCCAGCCCATGACTACGATAGCCCCCTGGTTAAGTGACAGGGACTCATCCGGAATCATCAGCTCCGGATCGAATTCCATCTTGTAACCCAGACCGGCACAAACCGGACAAGCACCGAAGGGATTGTTGAAGGAGAAACTACGGGGTTCAACTTCTTCCACGCTGATGCCGCAGTCGGGACAGGCGAAATTGGTGCTGAAGCTTAAGATATTACCATCCATGGTGTCCACATTGACCAGACCATTAGTGAGGCCAATGACGGTTTCAATGGAGTCAGCCAGACGGGTTTCGATGCCGGGCTTCACCACAAGACGGTCTACCACGATTTCTACATCGTGTTTAAGATTCTTATCCAGGGTAATCTCTTCGGTCAATTCATAGACAGAACCATCTACCCGGACACGGGCGTAACCACTCTTTCTGGCCTGATCGAAGACTTTTTCATGACGGCCCTTACGACCGCGGACCACCGGTGCCAACAGCAGCATTTTGGTGCGTTCCGGCAAGGACATGATCTGATCCACCATCTGGTCTACAGACTGGCGGGCAATCTCGCGACCGCAGTTGGGACAATGAACAATACCCACACGAGCATAGAGCAGACGCATGTAGTCGTAGATTTCTGTTACCGTACCTACAGTAGAACGAGGATTGCGGTTAGTGGTCTTCTGGTCAATGGCGATAGCAGGGGGCAGACCCTCGATGCTTTCCACATCAGGCTTCTCCATCTGGCCCAAAAACTGGCGCGCGTAAGAAGACAGCGACTCCATATAACGTCGCTGTCCTTCTGCGTAGATGGTATCGAAAGCCAGGGAACTCTTGCCTGAACCTGACAGGCCGGTAAGAACCACCAACTGATTACGGGGAATATCCACGCTTAAGTCTTTTAAGTTGTTTTCGTTAGCTCCGCGAATGCGGATGTAATTCTTTTTATCCATATATATGTGATATCAAATCAACGATTTAAAGATAATGATCAAAAATGTTTCAGGCCATCTGCTTGTACGAACTGAATCAAAGGATAAAATCAGATAATACG
>JAGHUB010000130.1 GCA_018065025.1 Candidatus Equihabitans merdae | reverse complement strand
GCTGGGTAGGGCAAAAGGTGTGGACATTACAAAAGTCGGTTCAGGTAATGCCGGTACAACCAATGCCCTTAGAGCTATGGGTAAGAAGGCAGGCGCCATTGTATTTATCTGTGATATTCTCAAATGCGTCATTGCCATCTTACTTATGCGCCTCTTACTTGGTCACGGTGATCTTGCTATGTGCAAGACCCTGGGCCTTCTGACCGGTATGGGTTGTGTACTTGGTCATAATTTTCCGTTCTACATGCATTTTAAAGGCGGTAAAGGTATCGCTTGTTCATTTGCCGTTATTCTCATGTATAACTGGATCGTTGCCCTGGTAGCTCTGGCAGCATTTATCGTCATTTTATACGTCACAGAGTATGTGTCTCTTGGTTCAGTGGTATGTGTTACATTTGCTCTGATTGCTATGATTCTCATGGCAATCGCTAACCCTTACGCACTGACCTTATCCCAGAGGATTATATCAATCATCACATGGACAGTGATGGGTGGCATGGCCATCTATCGTCACCGTGCCAATATTGATCGACTGATACATCACAGGGAGAATAAAACACGTTTATTTAAAAAATAATCAGTAGTACAGAAAGGAAAAGTCTTATGGCAAGAATCGGTATCGTGGGTGCCGGCAGTTGGGGTACGGCTTTATCTCATGTATTAAGTGATAATGGTCATGAACTGGCCGTCTGGTCACCTGATGTCAACGAAATTGAGATGCTTTCTACAAAGCATATGCAGACAGACAAGCTTCCCGGCGTGGAACTGGATCCGACTATCCTGTATTCCACAGATATTTCTAAAGTCGTTCCGGATAAAGAAGTCATCGTGGTTGCTGTTCCGTCTCCTTTTGTCCGCAGTACTGCCGAAAGAATGAAGCCCTACGTCAATGATCAGCAGATCATCGTGACTGTAGCCAAGGGTATCGAAGATGAGACCTATAAAACCATGTCTCAGATTATCGAGGATGTGCTTCCGGCCAATGCCACAGCTGCCTTGTCAGGTCCCAGCCACGCTGAAGAAGTAGGCAGAAGAATGCCCACTACAGTTGTGGCTGCTGCAGCATCCAAAGAGCTGGCTGAATATGTTCAGTCTCTCTTTATGAACGACTATTTCCGTGTATATACCAGCCCGGACGTTTTGGGCGTGGAACTTGGCGGCGCTTTAAAAAATGTTATTGCACTGGCAGCCGGTATCTCAGACGGTCTTGGCTTTGGTGATAACGGTAAAGCCGCTTTGATGACCAGAGGTATTCATGAAATCTCAAATATGGCCCTTAGTTTAGGTGCTAAAGATGTCACCCTAAGTGGTTTGTCCGGTATCGGTGATCTCATCGTTACCTGTACTTCAGTACACAGCCGTAACCGAAAAGCCGGTTATCTGATGGGTCAGGGTATGTCTATGAAAGATGCCATGGAAGAAGTACATCAGGTAGTTGAAGGTGTCTATGCGGCAAAGGCAGCTTATCACCTGTCCAGACGCTGCGGCGTAGAGATGCCTATCGTTGAACAGATCAACCAGGTTCTGTTTGAGGATAAGGATCCCCGCACAGCTGTGGGCGAGTTGATGCACAGAGACCGTAAAGCAGAAGATGCCGGGTTGACTTGGTAATATTTAAAGATAAGAAAAACAAGCCTCACCCGAAAAGGTGAGGCTTAAATATTTGAATGGTATAAGGATTTTTAGTCCAGGAAG
>JAGHUB010000426.1 GCA_018065025.1 Candidatus Equihabitans merdae | reverse complement strand
TCCCAGACCTTACCCATCTTTTTATGGTTATAAGCCAAAATGGATACATAGTCCCAGTGAATGGCATCCTGGCTCTTATAAAGGAGAATCTGGCCGGTACCGTCTGCCGGACGACTGCACATGATGGCATAATAACCATCTTCTTCGTGCCAGATTTTGGGATCACGGAAGTCGATAAGACTGCTTCCTTCAGGGGCAGTTGAGGCTACCAGATTAGGATTGCCTTCATACTTTTCATAATTGAGACCATCACCGATAGCGATGCTGTGATTCTGATAAAGGGTCTCTTTCTTGTCATCCTCAAGGTTCAGATTATTATAATCGTCCCTGCTCATGCCGGTATAGAACAGGAGCTGTCTGCCATCTTCTAATTCAATGGCACTGCCGGAGATGCAGCCTTCAATATCGTAGGGCTGGTCCGGTGCAATGGCCAGGGGAAGATGTTCCCATTTGATGAAATCTTCGGTTTTAACATGGCCCCAATGCATAGGACCCCATACTACATCAAAGGGATGGTACTGGAAGAAAAGGTGATACTCTCCTTTATAGACGGAGAATCCGTTGGGATCGTTGATCCAACCGGCCATGCCTGTGACATGGAATGCCGGACGTTCCGGATCTACTGTGGGTTTCAGTCTCTGTTCATATTCTCTGGACTCTTTTAAGTTGGCCATTATATTCTCCTTGTGCCGAATAATGCGTGTCTCTTGAATACACGATGGCTATACTACATTCATTTCATATCCCTGTCAATCTGAAACGGCCTTAAAAAATGCCCCTGCTCATATAGAAAAAAAGCGCAACTTTCGCTGCGCTTTTGTTAATTTACTCCAATTATCAATTATTCATTTACAGGGGTATTGTCTTCAAAGTTGAGACGCTCTTCTTCAACTACCAGAGGACGATTCAGAACACGGGTGTTGATGGAGAGAATATACTCACCAAGCAGACCAATGAAGATGATCTGAACGGCTCCCAGGAAGAACATACCGATCAGCATCGGTGCCATACCGGCACGGAACATGTTCCAGAAGATCAGCTTCAATACAAGATATACCAGACCGATGACGACGGACAAACCGGCGATACCGAAGCCCATGAAGGTGGCGATTCGAAGAGGTACCTTGGAATAGGATGTGATACCTACCATAGCTACATCGTAGAGAGAGTAATAATTGTTCTTACTCTTACCGGCACGACGGGCGGGACGTTCATAGGGAACAGCCACATACTCATAACCGAATTCAGCGATCATACCACGAAGATAAGGCATGGGATCATGAATACCACGAACAACATCAACGAAAGCCTTATCCAGCAGGGCGAAACCTGTGAAGTTTTCGATGTGGTCGATCTCAGTGATCTTACCAAGCAGCTTGTAATAACGACGACGCATGAAAGCCATGAACTTGCCCTCATCAGTCTTGGTCTTAACGCCGATAACGATCTTAGTACCCTTCTCCCACTCTTTAACAAATGTGGGAATCATGGAAGGCGGGTCCTGGAAGTCGGCATTGAGACGAACCACGCAATCACCATAGGCCTGCTTGAGACCATGAACCGGTGAACGCATCTGGCCAAAATTACGGGCATTGAAAATGGCCTTGACATGGGGATCCTTGCTGCAGATCTGACGCAGCAGTTCTTTAGTCCGATCCTTGGAATGGTTATCGATATAGATGATCTCGTAATCATACTGGGGCAGTTCATTGACCATGATATCCGTAACGGTCTGTGTCATGGCCTCAACATTTTCCTGCTCATTGTAAGTAGGAATAACGACTGATATCTTCTTTCTGACGTCACTCATAGATGACTCCTATCTTTTATGCTTAAGTCAACGCTCTCCGAAGCTTGATGTGCCATTTTGATCAGCTTTCCTGACATCTGCCAACCAACGCATTTTCTCTGCTCACGGAGCGTGTATCTTTCAAAACAATTAGATGTATGTCGCTTACTTCAAACTACCCTCTGCCAGAGGAATCAGCATATTCTCCTTCAGTTCTTCACGACTTAAGAAGGGAGACATATCCTCAAGAGGTGCTGACACCATAGAACCATCCGGCAGACGTCTGGAAGAAGCCTTGGGCATGGTTGCCTGGGCTTTGGTTACCAGCACTTCGCAAAGAAGGGGTGTGGGCATCTCAAGGGCAGCTTTCACATCTTCTGCCATTGTATCATTGGAAGAGCATTTCGTAAAATGCAGACCGAAGGCTGCAGCGATTTTCTCCGGATCCGGGAAGGCCAGGTCTCCGCTTTCAGGGCCGATACCTACCAGAGGCTGACCGAAGAAGTTGCTCTGAGTCTGGCGGATGGAATGATAGCCCTCCTTCTTAAAGAGAAAAATGCGGCCGGGAATCTTGTGGGTGGCGATGGTCTGCAATTCCTGCAGATTCATCATGCGGGTACCTTCACCTGTCACCAGAACCGAGGGCCCCTGGCAGGCTCTTGATACACCAACCACTGCCGGCAAACCATAACCCATGGAGGCAGTCTGGGAATAGGTGATGAAGCGCTGACCATCTTTGACACGGAAGGCCTGTGTACCGGCTACACGGGAAGTACCAACACTGACGATGACTGTCTGATCTTTATCCAACTCATCTGAAAGAACGTCATAGAAGCGATAGATATTGCCACGGCCATCAGCCATGGGACCCTTCTCTTCTTCAGTAACAACGGGATATTTTTCTTTGTAACCACAGCATTTTGCCAACCAGTCCCGGCCCTTAAATAAGGGAGCTTCCGGGGAAATTCCCTCTGCTTCCAGAGCCTTGATCATTTTCTGAATCAGGATCTTACAATCTCCCACCACAGGCAGTGACACATGGAGATTGGGTTTCTTCAATTCTTCTTCATCCAGGTCGTTAAGGATGGTATAAGCTTCTCTGGCCCAATCCTTGTAGTTAAAACCGGTCTGGGACAGGCTCTGACGACTGCCGATGGAGAAATACACATCGCTGTTCTGCAGGGCGAAGTTGCCGGGACGACCGGCTACACTACCGCTGATACCCACATAAAGAGGATCTTCAAAGGGCATCAGGTCCACGCTGGAAGCACCGGCAGTTACCGGGATATTCAGCAGTTTGACCAGATAACGGAAGTCCTCATAAGCACCGGAACCACGAACAGCAGCGCCTCCAAAGAGGACGGGACGCTTTGCGTGACGGATCTTGTCAATGATGGTATCAATCAGGCTATCATCAATATCATAAGCATGGTCAGATGTCTTTGAGGCACCACAAAGCTCTGCCGGGTCGAAAGCTCTTAATCCTTCCGGATCTATCTGAGCAGCCTGTACATCCAGAGGGATGTCCAGCCAGACAGGTCCCCGACGGCCTTCTTTAGCCAGGTAGATAGCTTTCTCCAGTTCATAACGCACATCTGCTGCCTTCTCGATCATAACAGCGTACTTGGTCATGTGGGCGGCAGCTTTGGTGACATCGTATTCCTGAATACCCATGGTACGGATATTAAGGCCGGTGCTGCGTACGGAGACGCCGTAGCGAACCTGACCGGAGATCACCAGCATGGGAATGGATTCCATCCAGGCACAGAGGACACCGGTCATGGCATTGACTGCTCCGGGTCCGGCTGTCACACAACAGACTGCCATGTCATTGTTGACACGAGCATAGGCTTCAGCTGCCATGGCGCAGGCCTGTTCGTGGTGCTGATAGGTCACCTGCAGACCCTGGTCGTGACCGAATGCATCATTTAAATGCATGGCCATACCACCGGTTACCGAGAAGATATGTCGAATGCCTTCTTTAACAAGAACCTGGCTTATGTAGTCGGCTGCGCGCATGATTTACCTCCGCTTTTAATAGTCCCCAGAAGGAGAACAGCTGCGATACGCAGAATATTGGCGATGAGGACCGCCACTGAGAATCCAACCAAAGTAGCATGCATCATCACAAGAATCAGGATCAGCACCACTGCCAGATGAGCGGCCTGCAGACCCAGCTGCCATTTTTCTCCGGTAAATGTCAGTACCACCATAAAGAGATAGGCTGACAGCATACCAAGAATCTGAGTCAGGTTAACAATCGTAACCAGCGGCTTTACAGATGCATAAAGGTCGGGATAGAACAATTTAACAAAAATAGGTGTGCCAATCTCGCACAAGCCCCAGAAAACCAGAGCCACCAGAAGCCCTACTCCGGCGTATTTCCAGAAGTCTTTTCTGGTAAGCCGCACCTTGTCCTTGGTCATATAAGAAATCAGGATGGTGTTAATGGGGGCGATGAAAAGTACCAGTGTTTTACCAATAAGTGAAACAACATAGTACTGGGTAACTGCCGTGCCACCCAGGGTATTCTTCAATACCAGACG
>JAGHUB010000400.1 GCA_018065025.1 Candidatus Equihabitans merdae | reverse complement strand
GACGAAGAGAAGGTGGCTGTCTTTACAGAGAAACTGGCTGAAACTTACAACACATTCAAGGCAGAACGTCCCTTTAAGACTCATAGCGGCAAGACCATCACCGTTGGCGGTGGTGCCGACGATACCTACGGTTTCGTACTGGATCAGAAGGGGACTTATGAAGTTCTGACAGAAGCTATCGGTCAGTCTAAAGACCAGTTCATCGAACCTGCCTGGGACCGTAAGGCTGAAACCCGCAACGCAGAAAATGGTGATATCGGCGATACATATATCGAGGTTTCTATCAGTGAACAGCACATGTGGTTCTACAAGGAAGGCAAGATCATCCTGGATACAGATGTTGTTACCGGTCTCACATCCGGCGGCCGCAACACACCTCGTGGTGTCTTCCGTGTTCTTAACAAGATGGTTAATCACACCATGCACGGTTCTTATGGTACCGCTTACTGCAACTATTGGATGCCTCTGACACTGGGCGGCGTCGGTATCCACGATGCCACATGGCGTGGCTCCTTCGGCGGCAACATTTATACCTACGATGGTTCACACGGCTGCATCAACACACCTCTGTCCATCATGCCTAAGTTTTATGAGAACGGTTACAGAGGTATGCCGGTTATCGTCCACGATTAAAAATGCGGGCGGTTTTTCATCCCGGACTGACAGATTTCGACTGATTTAAGAGCTTTGCTTGGCATTCTCCAGTGGCTTTGCTAGAATGCGCTTACAAAAAATTAATGAAGCAGGAGACTATACATGCATAAGATAACCAAAAGATTATTTCCGTTATTATTGGCAGGAATAATGGCAGGAACATCTATTCTGCCTGTTTCTGCAGATGAGATGGACTATTCCGATGGCATCGAAGTTAAAGAGGTTCTTGTTGAGGAAGAAGCGCTTAATCAGGGAGTAATCAAGGATCCCCAGGACAACAGTGCCATTTATCTCAAGGATAATGGTATTCCCCGTATCAATATTGAATTGTCCGGCGTCACTATTGAAGAAATCAATAATGGCGAGAAAGAAACAAAGTATCTTAATAACATAATGGCTGTTGCTGCAGATGAAGATAATACAGCTGTTTATGACACCGTTGAAATAAAGGGCCGTGGTAATTCCACATGGAACTTTGAGAAAAAACCCTATCAGATCAAGTTCGATAAGAAGATATCTCTCTTTGGTATGGATCCGTCAAAGAAGTATGTGCTGCTGGCCAATGCCATAGATCAATCTTTGCTGCGCAATGCGATAGGCTTTGATTTGGGAACAAAGCTTGGTCTTTATCACAGTGATTATCAATACGTTGATCTCTACGTGGATGGTGGCTATCTGGGCAACTATATACTGACCCAGAAGACGGAGATTGGCAGTTACAGTGCAGCTTTAACAGATGAAAGCGGTGTTCTGGTTGAAGTGGACATGAGAGAAGTGGATGATCCGGATCTGTTTTCACCTTTTTCCAATTGTCACCTGGTGCTTAAAGATGTTGTGTCATCAGATGAAGAAATCAGCATGGCAGCCTTCAACTCTTTTGTGAATGCTTTTGGTCTGGCAGAAGAAGCTGCTTATGAAAATGATTGGGAGACGGTTCAGTCTCTCATCGATGTAGACAGCTTTGCCGCCTACTATCTTTTTTCTGAATTTATCTGTAATCCGGATGCTAACCGAGCCAGTTTCTTTATGCATAGAGATGGCGAAGATGATCTGATTCATGCCGGTCCTGTATGGGATTTTGATCGTATATTAGGTAATTCAGGCCATTATTGGGATCACCCTGAGGAGCTTTACCTGGCTTGTGACGAAAGAATATTTACGGATTATTATCCGGAGACAGGCTATCAGACAAAGCTCTTTAATGATTTGATGACCATGCCTGAGTTCCGCACTTTAGTGGCTGACCTTTGGAATAATCTGGGTCATGACAGCTGCACGGGGGTTATTGCTAAGGCAAAGAGTCAGGCAGCTGACATCAGACTTTCTGCTGAAGATGATGCAAAGCAGTGGGAATATACCTGGGAAAAAGATGAGAAAGTGATCGGCTTTATGGAGAAGCGTATCGCTTACTTTGACAAGATCTTTTCTCAAGAGGATGAAGATCCCTGTCTGAAGCTTACAGGTGCGGACCGTTATGCCACAGCTGCTCTGGCAGCAAAAGAGGCTTTCCCGGATGGTGCCGAGACTATCGTATTGGCCTGCGGCAATAATTTCCCTGATGCCTTGTCTGCCGGTGCCTTGGCTGCTGAGTTGGATGCTCCCATCCTGCTGACAGGAGTAGATAGCCTGTCCACGGCAGTAAGAGACCTTCTTCTGGGAAGATGGTATGGTATCGTCAAGAATGTGGTCATCATCGGCGGTGTTCTGCAGGATCAGGTTGTCAGCGATCTTGTAGCTTGTGATATCAATCGTCATGCTATTTCGAAGTATTATGGACAGGACCGTTATCAGACTGCAGAAGCCGTCTTCCGTCAGGTTATGGCTAGAAATAATGAGATAGATACAGTAGCTATCGCTATCGGCACAAAGCCTGCAGATGCCCTGTCTATGTCTCCCTGGAGCTACGCCACTCATATCCCAATCCTCTTGGCAGATGCTAACGGCGAACTGACACCGGCGTCTCGTGCGCTGGTTGCCAGACAGCAGATTAAGCAAGTTATTCTTCTGGGCGGTGGTGTTAAAGAATCCTGTGCGGGTAAGAAAGCATTTGTCCGCCTGGCAGGCAGTGACCGTTACGAGACATCCTTGAATATCGCTGCTTATTTTGCGGAAAATGATGAAGCTTACCAA
>JAGHUB010000411.1 GCA_018065025.1 Candidatus Equihabitans merdae | reverse complement strand
ATTCATGGTCAGGTAAAGCAAAGCTTCCTTGCCAAATACAGCCTCACAAAGAGGCAGACCTAAGAATCCGCAATTGCCAAATACCGTCATAACGTGGAAGAACTTACGTTCCGACTTCTCTGCCCGAAGCAGGGGGCCGGTGAAAATACCTACCACAAATAAAATAGCATACAATAAAAAATTCAGTCCCAGTACTTTGAAGGCTGTCGCATGATCGTGCAAACTATTGGCCTGAACTACCGCAGACAAGCCCTGGCAGGGACCGCATATATTGACAGCAAGCCAGGACAAATCTCTTGTCCCGGCTGCTGAAATCTGGTTCTTTTTCCCGGCTACAAAGCCAAGGATCATGAATAAAAGGATGACCCCCATCTGGGTCAGAATAATTGAAACACTTAACATGTAAACGACTCATCTTATAAAGAGCTGCCCTTGTCATATCATTTATCAGGCAAATCTTTATTTATCTTCCCCGCAAGCTTTTGCGTATTCTTTCAAGGCTGCTTTCTGTTTGTGTGAAAGTTTGGTGGGAACATCCACGATCAGTGTGACGTAATGATCGCCGCGACGATCTTTGTTACGAACTGAGGGAACGCCCTTGCCTCTCAAGCGGATCCGGGTATTGGTCTGAGTACCGGCCTTGACCTCGTACTCAACCTCGCCATCTACAGTCTTAATACGGATGGTGCCGCCCAGGGCAGCTTTGGTGAAGCTGATGGGTACAGCTGAGAAGATGTTCATATCTTCTCTTTCGAAGTCTCTTGAACGTGCGACATGTACTTCTACCATCAGGTCGCCACGAGGACCGCCCATGGTACCAGGTTCGCCCTTGCCGCTGACGCGGATGCTCATGCCGTCATCGATACCGGCAGGAACAGAGACCTGAATCTTGTTCTTCTTGGTAATGAAGCCTGTACCGCGGCACTTGGAACATTTTTCCTTGATGATCTTACCGGTACCACGACAGGTGGGGCAGTCCTGTTCAGACTGCATCATACCGAAGATACTCTGCTGACGCATCATGACACGACCGCTGCCGTTACAGTTAGTACATGTCTCCGGCTCAGTACCCTTCTTGGCACCTGAACCACCGCATTCGGGGCACTCTTCTTTGAGGTTCAAAGACAGCTCCTTCTCACAGCCAAAGACAGCTTCTTCGAAGGAAATGCTGATAGAGGTTCTCAGGTTGGCACCGCGCATAGGACCGTTACGTCTTGAGGAACGGCCACCGCCGCCACCAAAGAAACTGCCGAAAATGTCGCCAAAGATGTCGTCCATGCCGCCGAAGTTGAAGTCCTGGTAGCCACCGCCGCCCTGCTCAAATGCAGCATGACCGAACTGATCATACTGTTTACGTTTCTCAGGATCGGACAGGATAGAGTATGCCTCGGAAGCTTCTTTAAACTTCTCAGCAGCCTCTTCATTGTCCGGGTTTGCATCCGGATGATACTTCTTGGCCAGCTTACGATAAGCGGACTTCAGTTCGCTGTCGGTTGCTGTCTTGGCAACGCCAAGCACTTCGTAATAATCTCTTTTATCTGCCATAGTTACAGTTTCCTTTACATGACACAACGGCAGACGATAAATCGCTGCCGATGTGTCTTAAATCTTTAATATTTGTGCGTTCAGGAATTATACTTCTCTGAAATCGGCATCCACGACGTCATCGTCCTGAGGACCAGCCTGAGGACCGCCCTGGAAACCGCCCATGTTGCCCATATCCGGGCCACCCTGCGGATTGGCCTGCTGATACATCTTTGTGAAGACAGCCTGTGCGCTCTGAAGCAGTTTTTCCTTAGCAGCTTTCAGTTCGTCCAGATCAGCATCGCTCATCATATCCTGAGAAGCATTTGCTTTTTCAACGAGAGCTTTCAGAGCCTGAAGGTCAGCTTCTACCGGAGCTTTTTCAGCATCAGTGAGCTTGTCGCCGACTTCCTTCAGAGCATTTTCTGTCTGGAAGACGATGGAGTCAGCTTCGTTCTTAGCATCAACAGCTTCTTTACGTTTCTTATCTTCTGCTTCGTACTGAGCAGCTTCTTTAACAGCCTTATCGATTTCATCATCAGACATATTTGTGGAAGCTGTGATGGTGATGTGCTGTTCTTTACCTGTACCAAGATCCTTAGCGGATACGTTTACGATACCGTTAGCATCGATATCGAATGTAACTTCGATCTGAGGTACACCACGGGGAGCCGGAGCAATGCCATCCAGCATGAAGCGGCCCAGGGACTTGTTGTCTTTAGCGAACTGTCTTTCACCCTGAAGAACGTTGATGTCAACGGCCGGCTGATTGTCAGCAGCTGTGGAGAAGATCTGGCTCTTCTTGGTGGGGATAGTTGTATTTCTTTCGATCAGGCGTGTAGCGATACCACCCATTGTTTCGATGGACAGTGACAGCGGAGTTACATCCAGCAGCAGGATGTCTGCGCCGCTACCCTGAGGATCAGCCAGCTTGCCGCCCTGGATAGAAGCACCGGCAGCTACGCATTCGTCCGGGTTAAGGGACTTGCTGGGTTCTTTGCCTGTCAGGGCTTTAACACGATCCTGGACAGCCGGGATACGTGTGGAACCACCAACCAGAAGAACCTTGGTCAGATCAGCGCTTGTGAGACCGGCATCAGCCATAGCCTTCTGTACCGGGATAGCTGTTCTTTCAACCAGTTCATGTGTCAGTTCATCGAATTTAGCTCTGGTCAGATCCATGTCGAAATGAAGAGGACCATTGCTGTTCATGCTGATGAAGGGCAGGTTGATGTTTGTTGTTGTGGCTGTGGAAAGTTCTTTCTTAGCCTTTTCAGCAGCTTCTTTAAGTCTCTGCATAGCCATCTTGTCGCCGGACAGATCTACGCCTTCTTTGTTCTTGAAGTCCTGGATCATGTAGGCTGTGATAGCGTTGTCGAAGTCATCGCCGCCCAGGTGTGTATCACCATTTGTGGCCAGAACTTCGATAACACCGTCACCGATTTCGATGATGGATACGTCGAATGTACCGCCGCCAAGGTCATAAACCATGATCTTCTGATCTTCGCCGTTGTCCAGACCATAGGCCAGAGCAGCAGCTGTGGGCTCGTTGATGATACGTTTGACATCCAGACCTGCGATACGTCCGGCGTCCTTTGTAGCCTGTCTCTGAGAGTCATCGAAGTAGGACGGAACTGTGATAACAGCCTCTGAAACCTTTTCACCGATGTAGCTTTCAGCATCAGCTTTCAGCTTCTGAAGAATCATAGCTGAGATTTCCTGGGGTGTGTATTCTTTGCCACCGGCGTTAACTTTGCGGTTTGTACCCATCAGTCTCTTGACAGATGCTACTGTGTTATCTGCATTTGTAACAGCCTGTCTCTTGGCCGGTTCACCAACCAGTCTTTCGCCGCTCTTTGTGAAAGCAACGACTGACGGTGTTGTTCTTGCGCCTTCAGCGTTGGGGATGACGACGGACTGGCCGCCTTCCATAACAGCTACACAGCTGTTTGTTGTACCAAGGTCGATACCGATAATCTTGCTCATATTAATTACCTCCTGCAATCTATATAAAATAGTATTGTTTTCTATATGATCGACAGCTCCTTATATTTACTGTCGTATCTGACTTGTTATTTCCTTTCGGAAAATGTTAGTTGGCTACCTTGACCATGCTGTAACGCAGCACGTCTGTCTTGTACATGTAGCCTTTCTGGAACTCTTCTACTACGATGTTCTCGCCTACTGTTTCGTCATCCACATGCATGACTGCGTTGTGCATGTTGGGGTCGAAGGGCTGGCCAACAGCTTCGATGGGCTTGATATCCAGGGCTTCCAGGAGACCTGTGAACTGCTTGTAGATAGCGGTCATACCCTGGGCTACCGGATCTTCTTCACTGCCTTCCGGCAATGCTGCGATACCTCTTTCGAAGTTATCAACTACCGGCAGGATCTTCTCAACAACATCCTTGGCACCCATGCCGTACATAGCGGCTTTCTCTTTCTCGGTGCGCTTACGGTAGTTATCAAACTCTGCCATGGAACGCATCAGGCGATCCTTCAAAGCGGCGATCTCTTCATCTTTCTTCTGAAGTTCGCGCTTGTCTTTGCGACCCTTGCGGCGGAAAAGCTTACCGCCTTCTTCGGATTCCTCAGCAGCTTCTTCAGCATTTTCCTCTTCGGAAGCTTCTTCATTTTCTACAGCTTCTGCTTCAGCCTCAGTGGATTCATTTGCTTGGGCTTCGCTTACTTCAGCTTCTG
>JAGHUB010000104.1 GCA_018065025.1 Candidatus Equihabitans merdae | reverse complement strand
CGGATCTGAGTCCAATCACTGTCTACAAGTTCCTGAATATTGCCGTTCTGAACGGAATTATAGGTGCTGACGCCCTGATAATTCTGATACATAGCATCTACGCAGAATGAAGCGCCGTACATCTTCTCGATACGATAGAGTCCGGCATCTTCTGCCTGAATCATAGCCAGTGCTTCCAGGGTATCCGGGTCTTCAACGTCTTCGAAATACTCATCATCCTTAAGCAAGGTATCACGGGCACCGAAGTTGCCGTAGGTTTCGGCAGAGACATTGATAAAGAGGAAAAGCAGCAAGGCTATAAAAACAATGCGGCGACTCTTCTCCTTCTTAACAAATCTCAGAATACCAAGACAGATCACCATCATGCCGCAGGCTGCGAAGGACATCAGCAGTACTTTCTTGGGGTTGTGCCAATCGCTCAGTAAAATGATACGGCCTCTCCAGGCCATCATAAGAGCCGCTGCCAGAAGGGCGATCAGATTGATCTTCTTCTCTTCCAGGATCCGTTTCATGGCAAATGCCACGATCAGCAGGAAATATGGCATCAGAAGGAAAGTAAAGCGGCAGAAAGGTGCGGTGAAACCATTCAAAATGGTACCGATATTGATGAAATACATGACACCGGCTGTCAGAACCAGGAAAACTACCTGGAGGATCTTTGATTTCCGGGACACCTTCTGAACAGGAATTGAGAAAATGTACTGGAATAAAAGAATAATGAATAAGCCGGAGAAGAACAGGGCCGGAGCCTCATAGTAGTTGAGTAAGCCGTGGAAAAGACTGATGCCCTCACCTACGCTGCTCATAAGACGATCCAGGGCTGTCTTAAAATAAAGATTGGGATAACGGTCGATCATGTGGACCAGGAAATTACCCCAATCCATGCCTCCATCCAGTCGATTGGAAGCACTCTTAATGGCGATATAAGAAGGCAGCAGGGATACCATACCGATGAAGACACCAAGGAACATAGGAATGGCTGTGGCCACCACCCGGCGGATGTATTTAAGGGGGCGGTTATTCTCATGCATGAGAATACGCAGCACCACATAGAAGCCGGTCATCAGCAGGCTCATATAAGCCAGATACATGCTGTTGAACACCACCACTGCTGTCATGATAGTCATGAGAGGCCATTTGGATGAATCTCTGAAATACCTTTCCACACTCCACAGAAGTAATGGCAGGATAATGCAGATAATGCCGAACTGATAATGCTGTCCCCAGACGATGAGGAAACCGTTAAAGGCATAGATATAAGCGGCAATGCCCTTGGCTATCTCCGGCAGATCAAAGACGGACAGATACACATAAGCACAAAGTGCTGCCAGAAGAATCTCCAGCATGAACCACCAGACCAGCATCTGTGGCACCGGACTGAAGCCGAATATGGCACCAACCACATAGAGGATCCACAGAAGCGGATTAAAGAGATTGCACATGTACATGTTGACGCCAAAGCCATTGTCCACATTCCACAGTGTCCAGTCACCGCTTCGGATCTTCTCGGAGATAGATGCATACAGGGCCAGATACTGCTGGGCCGTGTCAGAGCCGATGTCTTTAAAGACCAGAACCCGATCTCCAAAGATATAAAAACGCGAAAAGGCTAACAGACAAGAAGCTCCTGTTACCAGGAGCAGTGTCAGAAGCATTCTTTTATTAATATGCGTCAGTCTTGTCTTTTCTTTCATCTCTTAGCTAATCTATATGCCTTGTCAGGCATATACTTACTTACTTGTTTGTTTGGTGAATGGATCAACCAATGATCAGATGGCACCTGTCTCTTTCAGGATCTTCACATAACGTGAAAGAGCATCCTGCCAGGTGGGCAGGGGTTCGAAGCCCATGGCTGCGATTTTGGAGCGGTCCATACGGCTATTGTAAGGGCGAACGGCCTGAGCACCGTATTCTGCAGATGTGCAGGGGTTCACTGTCACATGATCGGCGCCGCCTTCTTTCATGATGGCACAGGCGAAATCATACCAGGAGATAGATTCACCTTCGTTTGTGACATGGTAGATACCATACTTATCGGAGACGATCATATCCACTACCAGACGAGCCAAGTCATAGGTATAGGTGGGGTTACCGATCTGATCGTTAACGACACGCAGTGTATCGTGGGTCTTAGCCAGATTCAGCATAGTCTTGATAAAGTTCTTACCGTTGATGCCGAATACCCAGGCAATACGAAGAATGAAATACTTCTCCAGATTGTCCTTAACTGCCTGTTCGCCTTCAGCTTTGGTGCGGCCGTAAGCGCCCAGAGGTGCATAGGCATCTTCCGGTTCCCAGGGACGTGTGCCCTGTCCGTCAAAGACATAGTCGGTAGAGAAATACATCATGGGGATGTCCAGCTTCTTACAAACCTTGGCGATATTCTCTGTACCGCCGGCATTGATCTTGCGAACCAGATCTTCGCACTCTTCTGCCTTATCTACAGCTGTCCAGGCTGCGCAGTGAATAACGGCATCCACGCCGGCTTCTGTGATGATCTCATCAACACGCTTAGCATCTGTGATATCCAGTCCTACATAAGGAGCTGTGGTTACAGCTGTACCATCCTGTACGCCGGTATACTCTGCTGCCAGGTCAGTACCTACAGCTTCATAGCCTCTCTTTACCAGTTCGTTGACAACGTCATGGCCAAGCTGACCGGCTACACCTGTTACAAATACTCTCATTTTCAGTCCGCCTTTCATGTTTCAAGATGAATTAAGGGGTTCTCGAAATCGATTAGTTATGTTTCAAAGAAAAATCCTGTGTAATCATGGAGAAGTTGGGATTGTAATAAGGATCTCCGTCTCTCAGGATCTCGGGCCATTTCTTCTGGAAGATGGCCATCTCTTTCTGGAAGCGGCGTACCTTCTCGGGGTTGCCCTGATCCAGACCTCTTGATTTAGATTCATAATGATAGAGTTCGCAGTAGGGATCATAAACGATCAGATAGCCTGCTTCTCTTATCTTCATGCACAGGTCAATATCGTTGAAGGCTACAGCCAGCTCCTCTGAGAAGCCGCCGATTTCTTCAAAGACACTGCGTTTTACCATCATGCAGGCAGCTGTAACAGCGCTGTAATCCTGCTGGCAGATGATACGGTGCATATAACCTGTCTCACCACGCTTCTGGTTAACGAAGGCGTGACCGGCTACGCCGCCCCAGCCAACGATAACACCGGCATGCTGAATGGTATTATCATTATAATACAAGAGTGCACCCACAGCACCTACATCGTCACGACGACAGTAATCTACCATTTCTCCGATCACGTCTTCACTGATGAATTCGGTATCGTTGTTGAGCAGGAAGAGGTAGTCGCCCTTGGCTTCTTTAGCGCCCAGATTGTTGATGGCTGAGAAGTTAAAGACGCCTTCATCATAGGTAATGACCTTGACGCGCTCATCACGCTTCTTTAATTCTTCGTAATAAGCAAATGTCTCCGGTTCTGTGCTGTTATTTTCAATAATAATGATCTCAAGGTTGGGATATACCCGTCCTCTGTCGATACTCTTCAGGCAGACATCCAGGTCTTCTGTGTGATCCTTGTTGGGGATCAGGATGGAAACCATGGGATCATCTTCATAATGCCAGGTGGTGCGATAGATACCAGGGAAGGGACCCATCTCAACCTTGCCCGGCAGACCCAGTCTCTCATAATGAGCTTCAATGGCTCTCTTACCGGCTTCAAAGGCATAGGTCTTGCTTTCCGGATTGGCGGCAGTGCTGCCGTCAAAGAAACGCCAATGATAGAGGATCTTGGGAATATGGTAAATTGCCTTGGTCTCTTCTGTGCAGCGCAGGACGAAATCATAATCCTGGGCACCGTCAAATGCGGGACGAAGGAGACCTACGCGATTAAGCAGGTCTTTCTTGACCGCCAGCAGGTGACAGATGTAATTCACTGAACACAGCAGGTCAGGATCGTAATCAGGCTTCAGGTTAGGCTGCATGTATTTCTCGCCTACCCCGATCTTGTCTTCATCACTGTAGATCATTTCCGCATCGGGATGACGGCGGATCACAGCAGCATTTTCAAACAAGGCATTGGGTGTCAGCAGATCATCATGGTCGGCGAATACAATGAAATCGCCGGTGGCTGCAGCGATGGCGGCATTAGTATTTTCCGCAATGTGCAGCTGCTTCTTATTGCGAAGCACCTTGATGCGGGCATCGGATTCTTCCAGCTTGGTCAGAATGCCATCCAGAGGACTGTTCTCACCGCTGCCGTCTGAAAGGACTAGCTCCCAGTTGCCATAGCTCTGGGCTTTCACTGAATCCACCAGCTGAACCAGGAATTCTTCCGGTGTCTTGTAAAGAGGCACTACGATGGAGAAACGTGTGTTCATCTCGAAGGATTCGGCTTTCTGTCTGGCCAGTTCACGGTCTGAAGGCAGATGCTTCTTGATCCAATCGGTGTAAATGATGGGCTTATAAACCGGATTGAAGAGCTTGTCATAAGTCTTCTTGGCCAAAGCCTTGGGACCCTTGTAACGAAGATACTCGGTACCCTTCTTCATAAGACGGCCGTAGTTCTGCATCTTAACAGCAGAAGCGCTGGTCTTATAGGTGCGGGTGATCACATCTTCACCGGAGCGGAAAGTGACTACTACCGGCAGATCCGGAACAGGACGCAGCTCGATGTGGAAACCGCAGTTTTCGCCAACCGGGTACTCATCAAACAGATCCACTACATCCAGACGGGTGTATTTCTCAACTTTACCTTCAGGTGTCTTGCCGTCTGTGGTAGCCACTGAGACAGTGACATCTTCATGACCGGCAGCCCAGCCCTGAAGACGGAAATAACCGTCCTTGGTATTGACTGAATAGTCATCGATAAAGACCTTCACCGGTTCCTGTTTTTCCATCAGATCTTTGACACTGATGGCAAAGCAGAGACGCTTCTCACCATCTCTTGTGGTATAGACCTTGAGAGCTTTGTGATTCTGAACGTATTCATCGATGCGGAAAATAACCTTAGTTTCGGCACCGCCGTAACGTTCATCCACATTTTCCGTGACTCTTTCCACCTTAAGAGGGAAGGGCTTGCCATCCATAGAAGCTGACAGCTCTGTACGGGGAGCTAACCAGCCCCGCAGGATATAACAAGTATCATCCGTCATGGAAAAACGGTCATTTTTAATTAAGAATCCATTGTTGACAACCATGGAAACCTCCATTGTCAGTTATTATTAGAGCTTTTATGCCTTTTCTTCGCGCTTCTTCTCCAGCGTTGAATAGTTGGGCGGGATGGTTCCTTTAAGGACATAATCCGCTGCATCGTAATCCAGGTTGGGATTGAAGTAGGGATCGCCTTTTTCGAAGATCTCCGGGAAATGAGACTTCAGGATGGCAGCTTCTGCCATCTGACGAGCATGCTTCTTTTCATCGATAGCGGCATCATCGGAACCTCTGGAGAGAGATTCATAATGATACAGCAGGCACCAGGCATTGTAGACAACCAGGTAACCCTTTTCTCGAACCTTCAGGCACAGATCTACGTCGTTGTAAGCTACAGCCAGTTCTTCATCGAAGCCATTGACTTCGTCGAAGACCTTCTTGGAGATCATCAGGCAGGCAGCTGTTACGGCACTGATATCCTGTGTCTTAACAACACGACCGAAGTAACCGCCGTTGCCACGCTTCTCAAGGTGACAGATATGACCGGCAATACCACCGATACCAACCACGATACCGCAGTGCTGCAGTCTGTCATCCGGATAATAAAGGCGGGCGCCGCAGATACCCACATCTTCTCTCTGGCAATAACCCAGCATCTCTTCGATCCAGCGATCTGTGATGACTTCTGTGTCATTGTTCAGGAAGATATAATAATCACCCTTGGCTTCTCTTGCTGCGAAGTTATTGATGGCAGAATAATTGAAAGCATCCTGCCATGTCACCACACGAACATTTTCATGGGCAGCCTGGACTTCCTTGTAATAGTCGAAAGTCTCCTGCTCAGTGGAATTATTTTCCGCAATGACGATTTCATAATTGGTGTAGGTAGATTTCTCAAGAATAGAATCTACGGCTCGTTTCAGTGTATCCTTCAGATCCTTGTTAGGGATAATGATGGATACCAGGGGATTGCCCTGAATGCGGTATGTGGTGCGATAACTGCCGATATCCTCAGCCAGTTCAACTTCTGCATCAATACCACAGCGTTTGTAATGAGATTCAATAGCACGGCGGCCGTTCTCGTAAGCATACATCTTGCTTTCCGGATTGCCGGCTGTGGAAGACTCATGGGCACGCCAATGATAAAGGAACTTGGGTACATGACCGATGCTTCTGGCCTTCTCGCAGCAGCGCAGAATGAAATCGTAATCCTGAGCACCGTCATAAGAAGAATCTTCGCCACCCACTTCATCCACGATGGACTTTCTGACCACGAAGATGTGGGTAATGTAGTTATTGGATCTAAGCAGGTCGATGTCAAAATCAGGCTTAAAGTTGGGGCTATAGTAAACACCCTCTGTCAGCATGATCTTGTCTTCATCGGTGTAGACCACATCCATGTTTTCATCGCTGTTAAGCATCTTAACGATTTCATAACAGGCGTCTTTTTCTACCACGTCATCATGGTCGCTGAGCATGATGAAATCACCGCTTGCCATTTCGAAAGAGGCATTGGTGTTGCCGGAGATACCTTCATTTTTCTCCAGGCGCTTGTAGACAACACGAGGATCCTGAAGATATTTTTCGCGGACTTCACGTTCCACATCATCTTCCGGAGAACCGTCAGCCAGGCAGATCTCGATGTTGCTGTAAGACTGACCCAGCAGACCGTCCATCAGCTCCTTCAGGAACTGGGGCTTGGTGTTGTAAAGGGGGATGCAGATACTGATCTTGGGGCTGTAGGGGAAGACTTCTGCTCTCTGGGCAGCCAGTTCTTCTTCTGTGACCAGTCGATCACGGATCCAGTCATCGTAACCGGCGCTGTCATAGGCATAGACCGGATGAGCATTGCCATCCAGGTAAGCCTGTCTTTCTTTTTCAGACAGCAGCACTTCCACTTCCACAGGAACATAGCCCAGTTCATTTTCGAATTCCACCAGAATAGGGCTGTGGGCAATATCCTTCAAAGCCACACGGACTGTGAAACCGGTGCAGACATCATCAGCCAGACCAAGCATTTCATTGACGTCTTTTCTGGGATAACGATGCTCTACGAATTCCAGGACCTTACTGCGGTCACGGATCAGAATACCCGGCTTAGCGCCCTTAAGATCCCAACACCAGCCACGGATAGTCAGGTCGCCCTTGCGGTAATTCTTGTTATCGATATGCATGCGAATGCCGGACTGAGCTTCATTGAGCAGAGGACGCAGAGCCTGCAGGGGATCGGCATGACCGGACTTGACCTGCATCTTGCGGTAGAGACGGACAGCACTTTCGCCGCCTAAACGGGCAGCTGCTTCGCCTCTGGCGATAGCTGTTTCTCTGACTTCAATGAACTTGTCATACAGTTCAGCATAATCTTTCTTCAGTTGTTCATAGCGCTCTTCGTAAGAAGTCTTATCACTCATGATCTGCCAAGTACCTTCTTTAATTTCTGTACTGCTCTATAGGAGCGTGCTGAGGTGACATAGATCAGCTGGCTCTTCCAGTAATCACGGTCGTCGTTGAGCTTCTGATACTCTTCTTCCAGATGGGTTACCTTAGCCTGCTCGTCGATGAGCTTGCCCTGCATCTTGAAGAGTTCGTCAGAGGTTTCCTTCCACATGTCAGCGGAATGCCCCCACTCCTGATGGATCCAGACATTCTCATCGATGATTTCTTTCATAGATCTGGTAGCTGCACGCCAGTAGATCTTGCTGACAGCATAGTTGGTGCCGTCTTCTTCGCACATGCAGTAATTCCAGAAATATTCATAGCTCTCCTGAAGCAGTGCTGTGTCTGTGGTGATACCAATTTCCTTCAGAGCATCTGCCAGGGGGAAGAAATCTTCCAACTTATCGTAATGATAGTAGAGGTCACGGATGCAATGATAGAGAACCATGTCCTTGGGCATGGGGAAGTCCATCATCCATTCATAATCAATGAAATAAGCACCCTGATCTGTCAGCATAATGTTGCCGGCGATGGCATCATAGTTAGCCTTCTTATAAGCCGGCTTACCCTGATAAGGAGCACCGGAACCGAAGAAGCGATGGAAACCATCAGTGCTTTCAAAGATGCAATCATTGTCATCTGAAGCTTCCAGATAAGTCTTATGCTCTTTCAGCAGAGCCTTAAAGCCTTCTTTATCATTGTTTTTAAGGGCCTTGGCATACTGGCTTTCAAGGGTCTTGCCTTCAAGATAGTCAAAGACCAGCTTCTTGCCGTCGTACTTGACCGGACAGGCCTTAACCAGTGAATAGGTGTCATCAATAGCATACTGCATATTGGCAGTGTGCTTAAGATGATCCTGACCCTGAGGATAAACAGCCTCTTTCAGTACCATCTTCTTGCCCTGATCTTCGGCGATGGTGGTAATGATGGAGAAACGACGATTACGCTCGTCGGAGCACTTGATCATCAGTTTTTTCATACGTCTTCCCTCCGTGCTTCTACCAGGAAGGAATTGCTGAAGAGACATCTCTCGTCAGAACCCTTCAGATTGGCCATGAAACGATTCTGGGCAAACAGATCGATCTTAGGCAGATCGTAGTTGGTGATTTCGTCAAATTCGATCTCGGCATCCTTGATGGTGCTTTCATCGAAGATCACCTGCGGCAGCTTGTAATCCGGGAAGGGATAATAGAAGTCGTGGATAGGATAGCCACTCTTCTCAAGCAGGGCGATCAGTTCGGATTTGGTAAATGTCCGGACGAAATCTTCGTCTTTATAACCTTCCAGACCGGCAAAGGGACGACCCAGATGGTCTTCGTTGTAACCGGCAAAATACTTGATACCGATCTTATTTTCAATAGCGATATAGAGACGACCACCGGGTTTCAGGTTTTCAGCCATCTTCTTCAGGAAATCTTCGTAGGGAGTAGCACCGCCTACATAGTGGCAGGCATATTCCAGTACGCCGATCAGGGTGATGACATCGTACTTCTTGGTGATCTCAATATCCTTGAAGTTACCTACAGTGATATTGATGTTGTCCATATCTTTATGACGATAAGCATTGACCAGGGAGCGGCGGCGTGACAGTTCGATACAGTCAACGCTCTTGACCTGACGGGCTACTGCGCCTGTGACGGCACCCATACCGGCACCGATTTCCAGCACTTCGTCATCTTCATTTAACTCCATGGGGAGACAGATGTTTTCACGTTTACGGGTCAGGTGATACATCACCGGCCAGTTATGATATTCCTTGTGGTATAACTCATAACCCTCTTCGTTCTTGACGATATCCAGGATCAGATTCTCCATCTCATCTCCGTCACTATAGAGGTCCTTGCCGCTATACCAGGTGTAATCAAGATGAACCTTACCGATCATCTCTTCTTTCAGCATCTCTGCCATCATACCTCCCTCCTGATCCTCTTCAGTTCGATCTCAAAGTAATCCGGTCCGAACTTGTCGAAGACCATACGGTTGTTTTCTCTCAGACTGTAGTCCAGATTGGTCATCTCAATAGGTGCATATCTTGTACTTAAGGATGAACCGGTGAAATAGCGCTTATCCTGCAGCAGGTAAGGCAGCATCAATCTGGCCAGTAAAGCATCGTCTTTGTCAGCATTTTCCAATTCCTGAGCTGTCTTGGCCAGGAGCTTGGAACGAATCCAGAAGGAACCTCCCATGGGGAATATAGGATGATTCTGACTGGGTTTAAGAGGCACATTGACCTCTGCCGCTGCCAGGGCTTCTTTGACCTTATCAAAACGTCCGGCCCATCCGTCACCAAGCATAGCAAAGTAGATGCCAAAATCCGGTACCGGTGAAACCATAAGGCCAAGGCTCTGATCTTTATCAAATTCCTTCAGGATATTGGCAATGACGGCTTCTGTGCCGCACAGGTTCTCAAGCTCTCTGTAAAGCAGGGATGCTGCATTGGACTTGGGTTCCTGTTCTTTTGCCATATCCGGCAGGTTAATAATCAATGTAAAGCGGCTTCTGCCGGCCACTTCCCCTGCCATCTTTAACTGAGCGGCAGTTTCATCCACCATGCCCATCATATGCAGGGAAGCATTGGCGGGAATGGCTTCTTTATAAGAATTGGGAAGAGCTTCCCAAAGGGCTTCGTTACCAAAGACACAGACGCTGATCTCGCCATCGCAGCTCATATCACGTTCATGGAAGGCTGCATCCGGGAAATAATTCAGATGCACGGTCTGGTGGATATCTGCCTGATTCTGCAGACGCAGTACATTGTCCCAGATAATGGTGGTGTCGTAATCTGTCTTGTCCTGGAGTGTCTCATACAGGGCGGATGAAGATTCGCCGGCTGTATTCTGAAGGAAGGGCAGGTAGTCGGTGAAGAAGTTACGACGCTTGATGATGGGGCAGCGATTCTCTTCAATCAGATCGGAAACCGCATACATAAAGGGAGCAAAATACATGCCTTCGAAACGGTCGGAATCCACGTAAACATCCCACTTGAATCCCTGATCTTCGAAGATCTTTGTGAAGACCGCTTCATAAGAAGTGATGGATTCCACATAGGATTCGGGATTCTTCAGTTCGATCATGAACTTCTGATAAGCTTCCGTCTCAAACATAGAGCGACGGATGGCAATAAAGTGAGAATTAATATGGTTAGGCATATAGCCATAACTGATCTTGCCCAGGAAGGGATCCCCGTTGACCATGTGGTGGCGGGTGATACCCCAGAAGTCCAGATCACGTTTGTCCATCTCAGCAAACATTTCCCTGAAGGAATATACCGGTGCGAAGAAGGTGTAGTTCAGCATCATGAACTCATCGTATTCCATGAGTTTCTCGAAACCGATATGGAAGAGACCGGCCCGGTAACCACCTACGTCAAAGCCTACATTCAGGTGAAGCAGGACTTCATCGGAATACTTCTCCAGAAGGGCACGGCCTTCTGAATTGACGAAACCATTGACCACCGTCAGAATATGGCTGACATCGGAACGCATGTCCTTCAGCATTTCTATGATGTAACGATCTACCACACCCTGCGGATCGTAAAACAGGAAGATCGCACAACGTTTAGGATCTTTTTGCAGCAGCATAAGCTCTCCTTATGAATTCTTGACAGCATCAATAAACTCGCGGAAGTTTGTCCAGGTACCGATTCGTTCGGATTCGGCCTTGGTCAATCCGCTGTTGAGGAAGCGCCAGTTGTCCAGATGGATCTTGGCGTAAGTGTCAGGCATCAGCCATCCGGCATAGTAACCGGCTTCCTGAGCGCAGTAGGGATACAGACGCTCGATAGCATGCAGCAAGGTAGCATCGACATGGTTGGGTTCAGGAGGGAAGTCTTCATATTCCCATCCTCTGTCAAAGAGGACCTTCAGGGCCTTGGGACGTACCCAGAATTCTGTACCCAGAGGAGCTACCGGTTCTTTGGCTTCTGTCAGAGGCACTGTCATACCCAGATCTTCATGAAGCTGCTTGGTAACAGCGAAATTGAGTCCCCATTCATTACGGCCGGTTGTGGGGAAATAAGGTCCATGTACCGGAACCGGCGGCATCAGCATGCCCAGACGGGGATTCTTCTCAAAGAGATCAATGACATTTTCAACAAAGACCTTGTTGGCTGCCAATGATTCGAAGCACATATAAGCCCAGGAATGTCCGATGGACTTGGGGCTGACCTGATTAACTTTCTTGTCGTGCATAGAAAGGACCAGATCATAATCCATGATGATGTCTTTGAAGCTGACCAGAAGAGCGCTGACATCACGACCCCGGTTATGCCACAGACGAATATGGACATTGTATCTGTCTTCCAGGGGCTTGAAGGCTTCTGCCACGATGGCCATCTTCTCTTCACTGGGAACGGCGATGAAGATGTCTGTTCCTTCCGGCATCTGCTCAGCATAATGGGCACAGAAGGGAGCTTCATCATCGAAGTAGATCAGATAAAGCAAGGCCACTTTAAATGAATGGTCACAGGGAACCAGTTTGTTGGTTTCCTGATCTACCACCTGAATCTTCTTGTTGGGATCATGACGATCGGCTGCCGGCACCTTGGTGGACAGGACATAGTTAAGATGCATACGCTTCTTAAGGTCTGCCATGTTTTCAGTACGAAGCAGGTTCTGCCAGATCAGGTCGGTATCGTAATCGGTATGATCACGGATGTACTCGAAGGCTTCGCGAGTGGCTTCACCACCGCTTCTGCCATAGGCTTCACCGTAATCGTGGAAGAAGGAACGACGCTTGATAAAGGGGCAGCGTTTCTTCTCGATAAGATAACGAGGGAAGTCACGAAGAGGATCCCAGGTGAATCCTTCAAGATCTGAAGCATCTGCATAGACAGCCCATTTATATCCCTTGTCAGACATAGCCTTGGTAAATACGGATTCATGGAAACCAATGGCTTCGCCGTAACTTGTGATCTGAGGCATCTCCTGCCACCAGAGGCGGAAGTCGTCTGTCTTCATGAAGTCCTTACGATAGACCTGGAAATAAGACTGAACATGTTCCGGAATATAGCCGTAGCGAATGGTGCCGAAGGGATCGAAGGGAACTTCATGGAAGGCAGTAACGCCCCAGAAGTCCACGTCCTTGACAGCCATGGCATCAAACATTTCCTCAAAAGGAAAGAAAGGACCATAGTTTGTGCCGTTGCAGACGATGGCTTCATCGTATTCACAAAGTGCTTCGTAACCATCTCTGAACAGACCCAGATTGTAGGCTGTGATATCAAAGCCTTCGTTGGGACGCTTGATGACTTCATCGGCTACGGCACCCATCTTGGCCATGCCTTCATCGTCTGCTTCACCGTTAACGATAACAAGCAGTTTATCGGTTACCTTTCTCAAGGCTTCCAGAAAGACGATGTTGTAGTCATCCACAAAGCCGCCTTTGTCGAAAAAGACGTAGATGCCATATCTTTTCGGATGCTGATTTGTCAGAATCATTTTTTCTGAACCTCTCCGTCAATACTTACTGTAGATTCGATATCATAGAAGCCGACTGTGTTCTTGTCTGAAATAACATTGATGTCACAGACATCGTACAGGCGGTTGTAAACATTAAAGCGATTGTGGGCGAAACCTACTACGCCAAGTGACAGCAGATAGGTACGACCCTGCAGGTTCATGCGCTGGCGGAATTCCACCACGTGCTCGGAGCCTGCCTCCATATCCCCGGTATCGATCTGCTCCAGCATGGTGTTGGTACCGCAGACCTCAGTACCCTGAGGATCCTTGATGGTGTAGCAGAACAGAGGATCTGTCATAGCTTCATTGAAGCGCACCTTCATCTTGATGGTGAAATCTGAACCCTTGATGATACCTGAGTTGACCTTGCCATTATCATCCACAACTGCGAAGTCAATGATCTCAGCGGCTTTATCGCCGTAATCCAGAACCTGAGGATTGATCTCCAGGTCGGCATACCATTTGCCCTTGGCATTGGCCGGATTAAGGTATCTGGACAGGTCTTCTTTGATCATGGCACGGTCATCCTTGTCGGATGTATTGACCAGGATCTGCTTGTATTCATCAATGATTTCCTTGGGTTCGCCTTCATTGCGCTTAACGCCCTTGTTGAGAAGAACGACTCTGTCGCAGTACTTGGCAACGGAACCAAGGTCATGAGAAACCATCAGGATGGTCTTGCCGGCTTTCTTGAATTCTTCAAACTTGTGATAACACTTAGCCTGGAAGAAAACGTCACCAACTGACAGGGCTTCGTCAACGATCAGGATCTCCGGATCAATGTTGATGGCAACGGCGAAAGCCAGACGAACGAACATACCGCTGGAATAAGTCTTACAGGGCTGATGGATGAAATCACCGATATCAGCGAAGCTTAAGATATCATCCAGACGCTCGTCGATCTCTTCCTTGGTGAAACCGATCATGGTGCCGTTCAGGTAGATATT
>JAGHUB010000279.1 GCA_018065025.1 Candidatus Equihabitans merdae | reverse complement strand
CGACAACAGCAACGATTGTGGGCAGGATCATTTCTTTCAGAGAAGAACGTACGCACAGGTCAACGCAGGAAGCATAGTCCGGATCGGCTTCGCCTTCCATGATACCGGCGATTTCTCTGAACTGACGACGAACTTCAACAACGATAGACTGAGCGGCACGACCGACAGACTTCATTGTCAGAGCGGCGAAGATGAAGGGCAGGCAGCAACCAACCAGAAGACCTACCAGAACCGGAGGATTCATCAGACCCAGATCCAGGTTGTAGTTGGGGTTGATTTCTGTAACTTTGTTAGTGTAGGAAGCCATCAGAGCCAGAGCTGTCAGAGCAGCAGAACCGATAGCGAAGCCCTTACCTGTAGCAGCAGTTGTGTTACCAAGCGAATCCAGAGCATCTGTACGTTTACGTACTTCTTCAGGCAGACCGGACATCTCGGCGATACCACCGGCGTTGTCGGCTACCGGGCCGTAAGCGTCTGTTGCCAGAGTGATACCCAATGTGGACAGCATACCAACAGCGGCCAGAGCGATACCATACAGACCAAGGTTGACATTTTCAGCGCTGCCGCCGGATACGAAGTAAGCGAACAGGATGCAGATACCAACGATGACGATGGGGATAGCTGTAGAAACCATACCCAGAGAAAGACCACCGATGATGATGGTAGCTGAACCGGTTTCACTGCTGCCGGCCAGTTCCTGAGTGGGTTTGTAAGTATCGGATGTGTAATATTCTGTTGCACGACCGATCAGAACACCGGCAAGAAGACCGGCCAGGATAGCGAAATACAGACCGATGTGTTCTTTACCAAGTGAGAACAGAATGACCGGATAAGCGATGATAGCGATCAGAACAGCAGACAGGTTTGTGCCGCGGCTCAGAGAGCTAAGCAGGTTCTTCTGTGTGGCATCTTCTTTTGTCTTTACGAAGAAAGTACCGATGATGGAGCACAGGATACCGATAGCAGCCAGCATCTGGGGAACCATGATGGCGTTCATCTGCATGCCTTCAGCGAAAGCGGCAACACCCAGAGCGGATGAAGAGATAACGGAACCAACATAGGATTCATACAGGTCGGCGCCCATACCGGCAACGTCACCAACGTTGTCACCAACGTTATCGGCGATAGCAGCGGGGTTTCTGGGATCGTCTTCCGGGATACCGGCTTCAACCTTACCAACAAGGTCAGCACCTACGTCAGCAGCTTTTGTGAAAACACCACCACCAACACGGGCGAACAGAGCCATGGATGAAGCACCCATACCGAATGTCAACATAGCAGCTGTTGTGTCAGAAGCATTCAGACCAAAGACGAACTTCAGAAGAATGAACCAGACAGAGATATCCAGCAGACCAAGACCAACAACGGTGAAGCCCATAACTGTACCGGCTGAGAAAGCTACACGAAGACCTTTGTTCAGACCTTCCATACAGGCATTGGAAGTTCTTGCATTGGCGTTTGTAGCGATCTTCATACCTACGAAACCTGACAGACCGGAGAAGAAACCACCAGTCAGGAATGCGAAGGGTACAAAGGGTGTCAGCATGCCTGTGAAGGCCATGATGCCAAGGACAACGAACATGCAGGCGAAGAAGATGGCAACGATAGTGTACTGACGCTTCAGATAAGCATTAGCACCGCTTCTGATGGAAGCTGAGATCTTCTTCATGGTGTCATTACCTTCTGAGAAGGACATGACACGCTTGGCCTGGATAACAGCAAAGATCAGAGCGATGGCAGCTGCACCCAGGGTAATGAATGAGAAATACGTATTCATTTACTATTCTCCTCCCAAATTAAGTTTTTTAACATATTTACCGGAGATAGCCTGTCATCCCGGCAAAAGCTCTATGGAGTCGATTATAAAATTTAAGGTGGGTTTATTCAACCCACCTTGTAAAAATTAATAAACGATAATGTAAATACATGAAGAATTTACAACAATTAGCGGAATTTTCTATACTAATTTTCTGAATTTATTAAATTATCGATATTTTCATCAGCCGATAACCGGGATAATCAGCATATAGATCATGATCAAACTGAAGCCCAAAGAGAACATCAGCAAAGCGAAGGAAATGCTTCGTGTGATAACGGAACGAACCGCATCTCTCTCCTCGTGACGAACCGCCATCAGGTGTACCCAATCCTTGTAGACCGGGTTCTTACGGCGAATGGTCTTATTGAGCAGGTTCTGGATTTTCATCAGGATAATACCCATTCTGGCAGTCATCTCATTACCTTCTTCATGAACATAAGGCAGAGGGCTGTCACGGA
>JAGHUB010000110.1 GCA_018065025.1 Candidatus Equihabitans merdae | reverse complement strand
ATATTCAGTGACACGATTGGCGCACGATAAAGATCAGCATAATCACCATAAACTGTGATACCCGGAATATCTCGAACACCTTCATAAAATGCTTGAGCAAGAGACAGTTCTTTTTCCCGAATCACATCCATGCCTGTAGCTTCCAGATGCTGCAAGGCGGCGTGAAGACCCGCTATACCATGCATATTCAGAGTTCCAGCTTCCAGTCTGGTTGGCATCTCTATAGGATGCTCATGATCATAGGTGTGAATGCCACTTCCACCTACCTTAAGTGGTCTGACTTCCAAACCGCTTCGAATCAACAATGCACCAATACCCTGGGGAGCCATGAGACTTTTATGTCCGGTTATACAGAGTGCATCAATCTGCATTTCCTGCATATTGATTGGAAAAATCCCAGCCGTCTGAGATGCATCCACGATAAACATAATGCCATGACGTTTAGCTATATCTCCGATTAATTTTATATCCAACAAATTACCTGTCAGATTGGAACCATGGGTACATACAATAGCCTTTGTATTAGGTCGTATGGCCGCTTCAAAATCCTCATAATTTACACAGCCTTTTAAATCAGCCGAAATAATGGTAAGCGCCATGCCACATTCTTCCAGACGATACAAAGGTCGAAGAACAGAATTATGCTCCAGTGCTGTTGTAATCACATGATCTCCTGGGCCGAATAAACCGGAAATTACAGTATTTAATGCCTCAGTAGAGTTTGACGTAAAAGCAACATTTTCAGCACCATAACCACCAAACAGATCCGATAGCATGCATCGGGTCTCGTAGGCAAGTCGCGACGCATCCAGAGCTGCCTGATGTGCACCCCTTCCGGCGTTTCCCATTCCATTTAGAGCAGCACAAACTGCATCTATAACCGACTGCGGTTTTCGATAACTTGTTGCCGCATTATCTAAATAAATCATACCTGATTTTAATTCCTTTCTCACAGTTCCATATGGTACAAACCACTCCAAGGAAGACCATCTTCCTTCAGGCTGGAAACCAAAAGTTCTTCATCCTCCGGTGCAGCTTTCCATGCCAAACCACAGCCAGCAGTAATCTCACGAGGGATTGGTATCAATCGCCCCGGCAGATTATGTGCCATACAATATTTTTCTACCGCCATAGCATCCGTCGTTTTTGTAAATGACAGAACAATGGCAGGTTTTCTAAGCCTTGCCATTATGGTTTGACGATGAGATCTGCCTGAGTCATCTTCTCAGCGATGACATACATATTGGTTACGCTGCCTACAGCAAGTTTTTCGCTGAGACCATAGAAGTTAAGACAGGTGCCGCAAGTCAGAATCTCAACACCCTGTGCTTCCATAGATTTCAAATCTTCTAATGAAACAGAACCTTCACAAGGGATAGTTGCGCCGCCAATATAGAAAAGAATCGTTTTTGGCAGAACTTCCTGCTGACCAAGGGCATAGATAAAACCTTTCATCAGTGTTGTACCTAACTCATCATTTCCAGAACCCATCTGTGCAGTAGAGATCACTACAACAACATTTTTACCCTTTGCAGGAACTGCGCATACAACTGGTTCTTCTGCTTCTATTTCTTCAACAGCAGCGTCGCCGATTGTCATAGTGACTTTATATTCATTCTCACCAAGCTTTTCAGACTTTACGCCGTAACCCTTCTGATTGGCCATCTTTGTAAGGTTCTGAACAGCAATCTCGTTGTCTACCAGTGTCTCAACCACACCGGCACCATTCATCTCTTTAATCGCATTCTTTGTTTTAACTACTGGAATTGGGCATGCATCACCCATTGCATTTACCTGAATCATGTTTTAATTCTCCTTAGGTTTTATTTATGAATAACTCGAATCTCTATATCAGACGGTTCCAGAATCTCCCCAACGATCGATGCTGGTAATCCAATCTCTTTAAGACGCTTAAGAAGCAACTCTCCTTCTTCTTTGCTTACAGCGATCAGCAGGCCGCCGCTGGTCTGTGGATCAAAAAGCACTTCCTGCATAGCGAAAGAAATATCTTCAAACTGAACAAATGGACCTGTGTGGTTACGATTTCTCTGTCCCGCAGCTGTGAGAAGAAATTCATCAGCATAATCAAGTGCTTCGCTAATCACCGGAACCTGATCTACATATACAATACAGGAATGTCTGCCGTCCATCATCTCATGAAGATGACCCAGAAAACTGAAGCCTGTCACATCCGTACATGCATGAATCGTAAAATCCCTGCATACTTCTGCAGCATACTTATTCAGAGTGGTCATAGACTGAATAGCTGCATTCATAGCTTCTTTTGATGCTTCCTGCACACGGTTAGCGGTACATACGATACCCACACCCAGTTTTTTGGTCAGAATCAGCACATCTCCTGCCTGTCCCTGATTATTCGAATAGATTTTATCCGGATGAACTGTTCCAGTTACAGAAAGTCCATACTTCACATCAGAATCTGCGATGGAATGTCCTCCGGCAAGCGTTCCTCCGGCCTCAATGACTTTCTCAGATCCGCCCCTCATAATCTCACCCAGAATGTTCAGATCCATCTTTTCCGGGAAACAGACGATATTTAATGCAGTTTTCACAGTGCCACCCATAGCATATATATCACTGAGGGCATTGGTCGCGGCAATCTTTCCAAATGTATATGGATCCTCCACCATAGGCGGAAAGAAATCCAGTGTCTGTACGATGGCAAGGTCGTCAGCTACTTTATAAACTGCAGCATCGTCTTTGCTATCGTACCCGATCAAAAGGTTTGGATCCTCTGGTCCCTTTGGAAGTTTCTCCAACACACGACTTAAGATGCCGGCACCAAGTTTTGCAGTGCAGCCACCGCCCTTGCAAAACACAATTTTTTCTTCCATATTGTTTTCCTCAAGCTTTGTTTATACAGTTAGTTAACAGTATATTAAAAATACTTAAAATAAATTATAACATTTTTCTTTGCCTTAATCTAATTGTGTATATTAATAATTTCAATGCATTTATTTATTTTCCAAATATATGATACAAAAACAAAGGGCCTACGTTTTGAAACTGTAAGCCCTTTATTATTTAATATGATTCTATGAATGATGATCGTGTAAGCTGCAGTGATCATGCAGATGCTTTACACTGCCATAAAAGATTGCATCGTCACCTTTGCTGACGCCCAATGTATTGTTCAAAATGAATACTTTACCGTCGTATGCTGCGTAATGGTCTTCCAGAAGATTACCCCAGACATCTCTGATCTCATACAGCTTTTGACCTTCTTTGATATCATCACCGACCTTACAGTATCCATAGAAGAAACCGGTCTGACCACACTCGATCCAGGATTGTCTATCGATACACTGTACCTTCTCATTATGCTCAGGCTTACCGGGAAGGATGTCCAACATCTGCATAATTCGACGAAGACACTCTTTCTCGAATTCGACTTCTTCCGGATCCCAGCTGCCTCGTCCCCCACACTCAAACATCATAGATGGAACGCCTGCGTATTTAGCAGAACTATTATAGAATTCTGTACTTCCTGAAGACTGGGTATGATAATGAAAATCTAAATGATGGACAATCTCATGGACAAATTCTCTTGTCTCTTCACTTTGTGCATTGCCGATTGCACAGAATCTAAGCAACGCCTCTGTAGCATCTCCACTATGAAGATCGACATGAAAATTACTCTTTTTTACAAATTCCTCTTCAAGGAAATAAATCAATCTCTCTGCAAATGTGCCATCAGGTTTGCCTGGACCTACTCGGTTCAGATTATTAAAGTTTTCGTCCTCCGGACAGATATATGGATGTCTGCCATAAAAACCGGAAGTATTAACAATTGGAATAATCACAACTGCACCACTCATCACTGAAGGATCTAATTCACTGATCAATTCTGCTGCAGCCTGAATACCCGGATACTCAAAGCCATGAATAGAAGCCGTAATCAGGAATGTCTTTCCATCCTCCTTACCATTAATGATAGCTACCGGTATTTTATATTTGGAACCACCAAAAGGAATTTCAGTTTTGACGATCTCTCCTGATTTAGCGGTAATACCTGCGAAAGTTACATCCTGTGTCATGCCATAGTCTCCGTTTCCTTAATTTTTTTTAATATTATCTAAACAGAAGTATAGCATTAAATCTCTTCTTTGC
>JAGHUB010000122.1 GCA_018065025.1 Candidatus Equihabitans merdae | reverse complement strand
GCCGCATCCTGTCTCCCTTCATCGTCTGCTACCTGCTGCAGTTCTATTTCCAGAATATGCTGGTAACTGCCGGTAAGGGTGTACTTGGTTTCGTCATGACTCTGGCCGCCGGCTTCTCCAACATCATCGGTGATGCTATCCTGGTTGGCGTATTTGCCAAAACACCGGAAGAGGCTATCGGCGGTGCTGCCATCGCCACAGTATTTGGTCTCATCATCGGCGGTGCTATCCCCTTCGTCTATTTCCTCTTTAAGAACTCCAGCTTCCTGCGAATCGTAGCCCCCAAATTTGATTTGAAAGTTATCATCGCCACTTGCTCAAATGGTGTTTCCGAATTCCTTTCCAACATCTCAAGTGCTTTGATGAACACCGTTTTCAACGGTTTGCTGCTCTATATCGTTGGCCAGATGGGTGTCTCCGCTTATGGTAGTATCGGTTACGTCAACACCATCTTCACAGCCATCTTTATGGGTTACTCTATCGGTATCGCTCCGGTTATCGCCTACAAATATGGTGAAGGTGATACCGCCGAACTTAAGTATCTCCTGAGAAAGAGTCTTATTATTCTGGCTGTGGTTTCTGTTGCCATGACTCTTCTTGGCGAAGCCATGTCTCATCCCATCGCCCAGATCTTCTCAGCGGGTAATGAAGACCTGGTGAAGATGACTGTCGTTGGTTTCGAGATCTATGCCATCTCCTTCCTCTTCAAGGGCTTTAATACTTTTGGCTCAGCTTTCTTCACAGCCCTCAACAATGGTTTGGTATCCGGTGTTCTTGCTGTGCTGAGAGCCCTGGTATTCTCCATCGGCACTGTATTGATCCTGCCCATCATTTTCTACATCCAGTATGGTGCAGACACAGCCCTGCTTGGTATCTGGTGGTCAGTCAACTACTCTGAATTCCTGGCCTTGCTGGTAACTATCTTTTTCCTGGTCAAGAACCGCAAAAAATATCATTATTAATCCAAATATGTTTTGACAAGACAAAGTCGCTCCGAAAACTGGAGCGACTTTTCTTTATATACAGCCCCTGTTCTATATCCGATACAAGGGGGCGCATAGCTGTTCTATATCCGATACAAGAGGCCCATGGCTGTTCTATATCCGATACAAAGGATACATCGGCATTCATTAGTATTATAATAGTCCCCGACCACGACAAGGAGGCTTTAGCTATGAATAAAGACCTGACAGTTGGGGATCCTCAATCCGTATTATGGCGATTCTGTCTTCCTCTCTTTGGCAGCATTATCTTTCAACAGTTATACAACATCGCCGACTCATGGGTAGCCGGCCGTTTCATCGGCGAAGAGGCACTGGCCTCGGTTGGCAACAGCTATGAGATCACCCTGATCTTCATCGCCTTCGCTTTCGGCTGCAATATTGGCTGCTCTGTTATCACTTCCAGATTTTTCGGCGCAAAGGATTTCACCAAAATGAAATCCGCCATAAATACAGCCATGTTGTCCAGCACTTTGGTTTGCGCTACTCTCATGCTGATCGGCTTCTTAGGGGGCGGATTACTTCTTCAGATAATTAATACACCTGCTGAACTTTTTGCCCCGTCCAAGCTCTATCTGGATATCTATGTACTGGGACTGCCTTTTGTCTTCTTCTACAATCTCTCAACCGGTATCTTCTCGGCTCTGGGAGATTCCAAGACACCTTTTTATTTCCTGGCTGCGTCTTCACTGGCCAATATCGGCGTGGATATTCTTTTTGTTAAGCAGTTTGAAATGGGTATCGCCGGTGTAGCCTGGGCTACTTTCCTTTGTCAGGGCATCAGCTGTGCCCTTGCCCTGATCGTGGTATTTCTGCGACTTAAAGATATCAAGACGCCGACAAAACCCGCTATTTTCGATGGCGGCCTCTTCAAGCAATTTGTTATCATCGCCGTGCCAAGCACCCTGCAGCAGTGCTTTATTTCCGTGGGTAATATCATTATCCAGGGTCTGATCAATGACTTTGGTTCCGGTGTCATGGCCGGCTATTCTGCCGGTGTCAAGCTCAACAATCTGGTTATCACTTCATTTACCACCTTGGCAAATGGCTTGTCCAACTATACCTCTCAGAACCTGGGTGCGGAGAAGCCTTCTCGCATCAATGCAGGTTACAAGGCAGGACTCAAGTTGGTGGGATATCTCAGTATTCCTCTGACTATCCTCTACCTGGCCTTCCCCCATGTGCTGCTTGGTTTCTTCCTGGAGAACCCCTCTGCTGAGGCTCTGCGATCCGCCACACTCTATCTTAGAATACTGGCACCCTTCTACTTCGTCGTGTCAGCCAAGCTCATCTCCGACGGCGTCCTTCGCGGATCAAGTATGCTCAATGAGTTTATGATCGGCACCTTCACTGATCTTCTGCTTCGTGTGGGTATCGCCGCTATTCTTTCTAAAACCTTCATGGGTTATGTAGGCATCTGGGCTGCCTGGCCCATCGGGTGGTGCACGTCGTG
>JAGHUB010000421.1 GCA_018065025.1 Candidatus Equihabitans merdae | reverse complement strand
CCGTTCTTTCTTCTTCTGAGATCCCACCAGCAATACCGGCTTGATATTTTCAATCAAGCCTTCTTCGATCATCTGACACAGGTTTTTATAATGCTGTCTGGCCAGTACCTCAGTCGGTGCCATTAAGGCGCTTTGTGTCCCATTGTCTGCAGCCATTACCATAGACAGGAAAGCAATGATGGTTTTGCCTGAACCTACATCACCTTGGATAAGTCGGTGCATAGCACCGGGCCTGGTCAGATCCTGTTCGATTTCATGCCAAGTACGAAGCTGAGCATTGGTAAGCTGATAGGGCAGGCGGCTGATGACCTGTTCGGTTTCCCAGGATGCTTTGAAGGGCTGGTCAAACATAGTCTGGGTCTCATGACGCTTCATAAGTTTCAGACTCAGAATAAATAAGAAGAACTCATCAAAAGCCAAACGACTTCTTGCCTGGATCATATCCTCCATGCTAATGGGAAAATGAATCTTATACATGGCTTCTCTCTCACCCATCAGCTGATGATAAGTAAGAATAGAATTGGGCAAATATTCTGCCTGACCGGTTACTTTTTCAAAGGCTTCCGTCATAGCTTTGACAAATGTATTGTTGGACAAACCCTTGGTTAAACCATATACAGTAGTCAGTGTTTTGATCTTTTCCTGATATTGCTCATGAGTGAAGATTTTGGGGTGTTCCATAGACAATCCACGAGGTGTCTTGCGTACGATACCGTGAAAGACAAACTGTTCTCCCCGAACCAGACGTCCTTTAATATAGGGCTGGTTGTACCAGCTAAGGCGCAGTGTTCCGGTTAAGTCTTTGACAGCAGTGGAGACGATAGTCAGACCACGATTGGAGTTAAAGAGATTGACAGCCCCCATGATGCGAACTTCAACGGCAGCATATTGCCCATCCTTAAGCTCTCCGATGGATACCGGGGGATTGTAAGCTTCATAATGGACAGGATAATAACGCATCAAATCTTCACAGGAATTGATGCCCAGCTTATTAAATAATGCTTCTGTTTTGGGTCCGATACCTTTAAGTTCTGTCAGTTTCATTTCTCTATCTCAATCTGTGACCGGGAACCATTTCCATTAATTGCCGTCAAAAGAATGTAAGCATTCTTTCTTAAGATTAAATAAGAGACGGGCACTGCCAAGCAGTACCCGTACAGTTTATCTAAGTTTTAATTAAAATCGTTTATTCTACAGCAGCGATGATGTAGTAAACCGGCTGACCGCCTGTGTATACCTGAACATCAAAGTCCGGATAAGCTTCTTCAACCATAGCGCCAAGCTTGTTCAGATCTTCTTCTGAGAAATCGGCACCACCATAGAGGCTGATGAGTTCGCTTTCATCATCTACCAGCTTGCTGAGCATATCTACAGTAACATCACAAATATCACTGCCGACAACCAGAGAACCGTTGTCGCCGATACCCATGATATCGCCTTCTTTGATAGCTACGCCGCTGATGCTTGTGTTACGGACGGAATAAGTAACTTCACCGGTCTTAACGCGAGAGATCTCTTCCATCATAGCTTCAAGGTTTTCTTCAGGACTGCGTTCAGCAACAAAACCTACCAGAGCGGAGATACCCTGAGGAATGGTCTTGGTGGGAACAACAACAACCTTGCAATCTTCAACCAGATCGGCAGCCTGGTTAGCAGCAAGAATAATATTCTTGTTGTTGGGCAGGATGTAAACTGTCTTGGCATGAACCTTTTCGATAGCGGTAAGAATGTCATCGGTACTGGGGTTCATGGTCTGACCACCTTCGATGATTCTGTCAACGCCAAGTTCCTTAAAGATCTCTGTAAGACCTGAGCCTACAGAAACTGCCAGGAATGCATAATCCTTCCATTCAGCCGGAATCTCTTCTTCAGCGGGATCGAATAAAGCTTCGCCTTCCGGATCTTCTTTAACATTTCTTACCTGAACTTTGACGATTTCGCCAAGTTTCAGAGCCTTGTGGAGAATAATACCGGCATCGTTGGTATCCAGAGAGATCTTAACACGAGCTGCATCTGAGATAATAACGATATTTTCGCTGATAGCGGCGGCAGCGCTCTTGAACTTGCTGACAGCAGATTCATCTGTCATGCCGATGCTTTCAACGATAAGCTCAGTGTGATAAGGATACTTAACTTCAGCACTGGCAGGAGCATCATTGACTTCTGTCTCACGACCAAAATAAGCATCAACACAACCGTGAAGGATGGTCATAAGACCCATACCGCCTGAGTCCACAACACCGGCTTCTTTCAGAACCGGAAGCATCTCAGGAGTCTTGGCCAGAGCATCATCACCGGCTTTAACAACTTCTTCCATGAAGGCACCGATATCTTCAGCATCAAGCCAGATCTCTTCGGCTTTGTCTGCCATAAACTTGGCAACTGTCAGAATAGTACCTTCTTTGGGTTTCATAACAGCCTTGTAAGCTGTTTCAACGGCCTTTCTGCAGGCAACAGCCATAACAGAAGGATTCAGCTCATCGGCATCTTTGATACCCTTATGAAAACCTCTGAAGAGCTGTGACAGAATAACACCGGAGTTACCGCGGGCACCGCGAAGAGCACCGGATGAAATAGCTTTAGTAACATCTGCGTTAGCAGGATTCTGCAGAGCAGCAACGGCTTCTGCAGCAGAGCTGATGGTCAGGCACATATTTGTACCGGTATCACCATCAGGGACAGGAAATACATTTAATTCGTTGATGAGTGCTTTCTGATTCTCCAGTCTGGCTGCACCGGACAGGAACATCTTCTGCAGCATCAGAGCGTCAAGCTGTTTGACTTCCACTTTCTATTCCTCCAAAAATCAGTCGATAGAACGAATGCCTTCGACGACAAGATTGATATCTTTAACATCCATACCTGTGAATTCTTCCACTTTATACTTAACAGAATCACGCAGGTTGTCAGCAACGGTGAGAATGCTGATGCCGTTGGCAACGATACAATGGAATGTCAGGGAAATCACATTTTCTTCAATAGAGACGTTGATGCCATGCTTAAGGCTGTCTCTCTTAAGTAACTTAACTAATCCGTCTTTCATGCTGATAGCAGCCATACCAACGATACCGAAGCATTCAACTGCTACAGAACCGGCATATGTAGCAACAACATCAGAGTCGATTTCGATGGTGCCATATGCTGTATTCATTTTTCCAATCATAGTGTTATCTCCTTAAATGCAGATACATCATGTCTTTAAACTGACTCGATTTATTATACCCAATTTTATGCTAAAAAAAAAGATAATTTTTGACCTAATGCACTTGCATATATTATGTGTTTCTGCTAAGATGTTCTAAGTTGCGGGTTCAAGGTACAGAACTCCACTTCTCAAGCAAGGAGGTGTTTGATATGGCTGTATGTTCAGTATGCGGAAAAGGCGCTCATTTCGGTATCCGTGTGAGCCACTCACATAGAAGATCTAATCATATGTGGAAGTCTAACATTAAACGTGTTAAAGTGAAAGTCAACGGTACTCCGAAGCATGCTTACGTCTGCACACATTGCCTTAAAGCCGGCAAAGTCGAACGCGCGTAAGACATCATAATTGACGAAAATTAAGACGATCGCAGGATCGTCTTTTTTTCTGCGCTCAGAAATCCAAAGGAGCCCGAAAATACACTCCGAAGGAGTTAGTTGAGGGGGACGACGCGTGCCTGCATACGGAAGCATGCAATGAATCCGCAGCTTCAGTGAATCAAAGTATGCAATGAAAAAGGATGTCCTTAATTCAACAATTAAGAACATCCTTTTCAAATTACTCTTCCGTTTCGGTAGGTGCGTCATCCTTCTTAGAAGTAAACTTATTGACCAGATCCGGAACCATATCCAGAATCTTGCTCATACCATCCTGATTCTTAACACTGATCATCTTAGTAGAACCATTGCTGATCACCAGAACAGCAGAAGGTGTCATCTTACCACCCATACCGCCGCCGGCATTCTGACTCTTACTGTTGCCCTGGCCTGCACCGGCGCCAACAGCAAAAGAAACATCCATCAGAGGCAGGACGATGGTATCGCCAACATGAATGGCATCCCCGACTACTGTCTTGGAAGTGATGAAACCATCCATACCCTTAAATAATTCTTCAACTGTGCTTTTAAAGTTAGTGTTGTCAGCCATAATCTGTCTCCTTTTTCAGTACTATTGCTATTGATAAGTCTCTAATAGAGTAATTGTCTCAATCGTCTGCTTTCAGATAAGCGATGGAGGTCTTAACATTTTTATTGAAGTAAGTGGTCAATCCAAGAAATGCCAGGTAAAAGAGGTAAATACGACCTTTCAAACGGACATTACCTTCCATGACCTTATTTTCAAAGTCCGGATCAACGATAAATGAACTTCCCCACAGGGGATAGAACATCTCAATACCTGCCAGGATACTGCCTGTTGTATAAGGATCCTCTGTGCCAAACTTAAGGTAGCCTTCCATCTTACGAGGCAGGATATGCTTGATCAGCTTCTTGGATTTAAGCAGGATCAACCCCAGAGCCTTAGGTGTGGATGGCATCTTGAGGAAGGTGATCCAATAGTCTACCTTGTCATAAATAGCTTTCAGCTTGCCTTTGATATTCTTTAATAAATCAGTCAGCTTACTGAAGACCTTCGTTAAGATTCCTCTAAGTGCGCCAAAACATTTTCCAAGTAATGTCACGATCTTATACAGCAACTGATAGGCTTTGGTGCTGAAAGACATTTCTTCAACCTCTTGCTGAGGCTGGAGCGCTGCTTCTGCATCTGCATTTGCAAGGCCATCTGTTTTGGCATCGTCACCGGAAGCAATCTGAGCAGAATCAGCATTTGCCTGAGAAGCTTTATCC
>JAGHUB010000385.1 GCA_018065025.1 Candidatus Equihabitans merdae | reverse complement strand
TCGTTGAGACCATCGATTGCCTGCATCTCCAGTTCTTCCAGTTCGAAGTCGAAAACTTGATAATTACTAAGGATGCGACCCGGATCTACAGATTTAGGGATAGGACAGATATCCTTCTGAAGCAGCCAGCGAAGACCAATCTGTGCCGGTGTGCGGTTATATTTCTCTGCCAGATTTTGAATCAGAGGTCTTTCGAAGTAAGCACCTCTTGCCAGGGGAGCGTAGGCCTGAACCACGATACCATTTTGCTGACAGAATCTGGCCAGACCATCCTGATTCCACAAGGGATGGAATTCTATCTGATTAACAGCAGGTATAATATCGGCCTGACTCATCAGTTCTTCCAGCTGGGCACGAGTAAAATTGGAAACACCTACGGCCTTGGCTCTGCCGGAACGATAGATGTCCTCAAGAACACGCCAGGTGTCCATATAACATCCGGGTACAGGCCAGTGGATCAGATACAGGTCTACATAGTCTAAACCCAGGCGTTCAAGAGATCGGTTAAAAGCATTTTCCACAGCACCCTTACGCTGGGCATTGTTCCAGACTTTGGTAGTGACGAAAATGTCCTTACGATCCAGGGAAGAACGACGAATACTTAAGCCCACCCCTTCTTCATTTTTATAAGCAGAAGCGGTGTCTATCAGACGATAACCTACGGAAATGGCGTCTCTGATAGCAGGCTTAACATTGTCGTTATTTGCACGCCATGTGCCGAAACCAAGACGGGGCATCTCAGAGCCGTTATTTAATTGGATAGTTGATTCATTCATAAACATGTCGATATGCTATCATGTAAACATGAATATAGCGATAAACAGATATTAATTTTGTGTAACAATAGGAGGCATCTATGGCTTTTGAAAATGAAAGTCTCCAGAGTTTTTCTGAAGCATTAGCATCTAAACAATCCGTACCTGGTGGCGGTGGTGCTGCCGCATACGCCGGATCATTGGCCGCTGCACTTGGTCAAATGGTTCTGGCATTTACCATTGGTAAACCCAAATACGAACCGGATCGAGCAATATTAGAAGAGTGTTGTGAAAAGCTGGAAGCTGCCAGAAAGGCATTACTAGAGGCTATAGACAAAGATGCTGAGGCTTTTGAGCCTCTTTCCAAGGCTTATGGCATGCCTAAATCAACACCTGAAGAAGAAGCACATCGCAATGAAGTCATGGCTGTTTGTTTAAAAAATGCTGCCGAGGCCCCGCTTTCCATCGTTGAAACCTGTGCGGCAATGGCTCCTGTTTTGAAAACAGTATCAGAGAAAGGCTCACCCATCATGCGTTCCGATGCCGGTTGTGCTGCCTTGCTTTTTAAAGCGGCTATGGTTTGTGGTGCCATGAATGTCATGATCAACACGCGACTTATGAAAGATAAAGACACTGCTGCCGCCATTAATGATAAAATGACAACAGCAATGAATGCGGCAAGTCCTGTTTTTGAAAGCATTGCCGATAGAATTATGGAGAGTCTTAAATAATGGAAACACAACTTTTAAAAGGTAAACCTGTGGCAGATGCCATGGATCAGAAGACTATAGAAGACGTCAGCAAATTAAAGGATGCCGGTATCACTCCTTGTCTGGCTGTCCTTCGAGTTGGCGAAAAGAAAGATGACATTGCTTACGAAAGAAGCATTTTAAAACGTGCTGAAAAGCTCGGTATCGCCATTCTTTCTAAGGTCCTGACCGTAGAAAGCAGTCAGGAAGAAGTCAAGCAGTGCATCATTTCCATTAATGAAGATGCTTCGGTTCACGGTATCCTGATGTTTCTTCCTCTGCCTGCTCATCTGGATGAGAAAGAGTTGGTGGAAACCATTTGTCCAGAGAAAGACATGGATGGTGTAACATCTATCTCCAAAGCCGGTCTTTACAGTGGCTCTCATGTGGGTTATCCGCCCTGCACACCGGATGGCATCATGCGCATCCTGGAATTCTATGAAAAGGATGTTGCCGGTAAGCATGTGGCTGTTGTGGGTCGTTCTCTGGTAACCGGTAAGCCTATGGCCATGATGCTGCTGGAGAAAAATGCTACCGTCTCTATCTGTCACTCCCGTACGCCTGATCTTGGAGCTATCACACGTCAGGCCGACATGGTGGTAGTCTGCAC
>JAGHUB010000137.1 GCA_018065025.1 Candidatus Equihabitans merdae | reverse complement strand
TACCTATACCGTGGACACGTGGGTTTCACTTTTATGCCCACCCTCGTTGCACAGGTATAAAAATCCCATGTCTTATCTTGAATGCAAAAATCCAATTACCTGCCTTATCTTGAATTCAAAAAACCAATTACATGTCTTATCTTGACTTCAAATAATCAACTACATGTCTTATCTTGACTTCAAATAATCAACTACTTGCCTTACCTTGAATTCAAAGAACAATAACATGCCTTACCTTGAATTCAGGAATACATTCTCCCTCAGCATATTAACATCCGACGGATACTGAGTGACATAGGCGGCAGCTTTGGAAGCGGCTGTCTTCCATTCGCTCTTGTACTCATAGATGATCACTTCGTTGTAAAGAAGTGCCTGGCGGCTCTTGAGATCGTTGATCTGAAGACCTCTCTCAACATAGGCCAAAGCTGTATCGTAACTGCCTTCAGACATATCACACAGTGCCAGGCCATTAAAGGCGGCGGCTTTCAGTTTGTCATCGCCCAGATGCTCCTGGAACATGGCACGGGCTGAAGCGGCATCCTGCTGAGCCAGATAGACACGACCAAGCAGAAGCATGGCTTCCTGATCACCGGAATTCTTGTTAACAGCCTGCAGAAGCTGATTGCGGGCTTCGTTGTAGTTCTGAAGATAATAGTAAACCAGGCCCTTCTCGTAATAAGCATCGCTCTTACTTTCAGCCTTCTCCAGAGCCATCTCCAGATAATCTGCACCGTCAGCATCTTTGTGCTGAGCATTGTAGATCTGGTAAATATTGATATAAAGCTTGAAGTCATCACTGATGGCCACAGCGGCATTAAAGTCGGCAGCAGCCTTCTCATCTTCGCCCATGTCGCTATAAGTCTTTCCACGAAGGAAATACAGCTCTCCATCCGGCTCTTTGGCCAGCATGGATGAATAGATCTCCAAAGCCTTATCTTCTTCACTATACAAAGTACGGCAATGAGCCAGATACAGGTTAACATCTCTGACAAATGCAGCATCCTTGGCATCAGCATTCAAGAGAGAACGCTCAAATGCAATGCAGGCATCGGCATACTTTGCCTGACTCATATAAGACAAGCCAAGACCTCGATAGGCTTCTGCCAGATACATGCCATTTTCCACGGCCTGGCTGAAGTAGTCCTGAGCTTCCTCATACTTGCCCGCTTCCATAGCCTCAGCGCCGGCTTCAAAGAGATCGTGGCCATCACGGCGTCGACAGCCGGACAAAACCAGCACCAGGATCAGTGCCAGTAGTAATATTCGACTCTTTTTCATGATAATGCCAGTCCTTCAGCTTTGATTACATCAACGATGGACTCAGTCATCTCCACACATTTTTCCTGAGTGGCTGCTTCTGCCATAACACGGATCAGAGGCTCTGTGCCGCTTTCGCGAACCAGAATGCGACCTTCGCTGCCAAGAGCTTCAGAAGCCTTGCGGATGGCTTCCTGAACATTGGCATTGTCCAGTGTAGTCTTCTTATCCACCACGCGAACATTGATCAGGCACTGGGGGAAGATAGTGACTTCGTCGGCCATCTGGCTAAGTGATTTACCCTGAGCCAGAGCAGCCTGAACCATCATAAGAGAAGTCAGCAGGCCATCACCTGTGGTGGCATATTTGCCGAAAATGATATGACCGGACTGTTCACCGCCCAGCTCATAGCCATTATTGTCCATGCATTCAGCTACGTATTTATCGCCAACCTTGGTCTGCTCAGTCTTAAGACCGCAGGCATCACAGGCCTTATAGAGGCCGATATTGGACATAACAGTTGTGACGATGGTGTCCTTTGCCAGAGCACCCTGGTCGCGGAGATATTTGCCGCAGATATAGAGGATCAGGTCACCGTCAACTACACGGCCCTTGTCATCTACAGCCAGGCAGCGATCAGCATCGCCGTCGTAGGCAAAGCCCATATCCATGCCATTATCTTTAACGTAAGCACACAGGGCCTCAATGTGGGTAGAACCGCAGCCACGATTGATGTTGAGACCATCCGGCTCAGCAGAAATCACGTGTACATCTGCACCGAAACTCTCATAGAGAGGACCGGCGAAAGCTGAAGCAGAACCATTGGCACAGTCCAAAGCTACCTTAAGGCCCTTCATATCGACGGTAGGAATAGCTTTAAGTGAGTTTACATAACTTTCTCTGCCTTCGGCAAATACTTTGACACGGCCGATGTTGTCACGAAGAGCTGCCGGATAATTGTCAGCGGCTCCGTCAATGCCCTCTTCCAGCATGACTTCCATGTCGGCACTGATCTTGCGGCCTGTGGCGCTGATGATCTTGATACCATTGTCATAATAGGGATTATGGCTGGCAGAAATCATGATGCCGCAGGAAAATGAAAATTCACGTACGCAATAAGCAACTGAAGGTGTTGTTGTGACGCCAAGCAGGCAGACATCTGTACCCATCTCTGTCAGACCGCTGACCAATGCGGCTTCAAACATATCACCGCTAAGTCTGGTATCTTTGCCGATAACCACGCGAGGTCTGTCTGTGGACTGGTCTGCTTTGGCCTGTTCTGCCAGATAGTGTCCAAGTGACTTACCGATCTTCTCAGCATGTGAAGCCTTAAGATTCACATTGGCTTCACCACGAAAACCATCTGTTCCGAAATATTTTCCCATAATATATCCTCAATCAAACAGGGGTGTCTTATAAACCCCATCTGTAATCAGTTTGTCAAATGCCTGTTTGACGATGTCTTTGTCTTCTTTGTAAGTAACACCGAACCACTTATCTGTGCTCTTAAGGACACTGACAGCTGTGGCGTCGGCTTTAAGCAGCCCATCTACGATGATAGGCAGCAGATACTCTGATTTCACGTCACCCTCTTCCAGAGATGACAGGAATTCCGGAAATCCCTTCTCCAGTACATCGAAGAAACTGGGTTTAAAGCCCCACATATTCATAGAAACCAGATTATCCGGATTCAGGGGTATATCCCCATCTTCTGTATGAACAGATGCGCCTTCCGGCGTCTTAATGATGTTCTTTGTTTCATCAATACCGGTGAGGAAACCATTTTCATCCAGATGGCAGATACCTCTGGTGACACCGCCATGCTCACTTAAGGTCTGAGCCATAACAAAGCCCACCATGGCAATCTCTTCTTTTGCAGAAGCATTTTGTACAGGTGCATCTTCATGGGATGCAGCCTCTCCATCAGCATTTCCTGTCAGATAATCATGGAGCAGGCGATAACCTTCCTTGCCATAATAGTCATCGGCATTGATGACGGCAAAGGGTTCATTTACCACATCTTTAGCACACAGGAGGGCATGACCTGTTCCCCAAGGCTTTGTACGACCCTCAGGCAGGGTAAAGCCTTCCGGCAAATACTCTTTCTCCTGATAGGCATAAGCCACTTCTGTGACCTTGCTGATGCGGTCACCGATGATCTCCTTGAAATCCTTCTCCAGATCCTTGCGGATAATAAAAACCACTTTATTGAAGCCTGCTTCCAAGGCATCATGTATGGAATAATCAATAATCAGTTCGCCATTGGGACCCATAGCAGAAAGCTGTTTAATTCCACCACCGAAACGACTGCCGATACCGGCGGCCATAATGACAAGGGTTGTTTTCATAAGCACCTCTCCTTAATCCTTATACCATCTGTTTATTGTTGCAATGATATCCCGATCCACATCTGTATCGATCTTCCTGGCCATAAGCTTTCCGCTTTCAAACATGGCATCCAGATCGGCACAAGTCAAGGTCTTGGGGGAATTATTCCCTTCACTCCAATCGATATAGTGCAGATACTCTTTTCTTGTTGAAACGTATGGGCTGTTCATGAGAAGGGTCTGGAAGAAGCTCTCATCGGAACAGCTGGTCTTCTTATAGAAGGCTGCATACCAGGGATTCTCAGCTACATACTTGGCCATGTAGGCGGCAGCTTTATGATTGATACACCACCATTCAGAACCGAAATAATATTTTACGTTATGTGGATTCTTTCGCTTAAATACGGAAAATGTATGATTGTAACCGCCTGTCAGTTCTACCCATGCCCGACAGATAATGCGGTTAAGCAAGCCTCTCTGAACAAGCCAATCCGAAAAAAGAATGTCATTTCTTTTATCGTAATTATTGCTTTTACCGGCACCGCTGTTTTTGGATGGGTATAAGTTCACGAAATTATCTTCAGGATGTTCCTCCAGATAACGCAGGATCTCTTCAGCCTTTCGAAGAGGATAATCCTGTCCGCTGATCAGCCAGAAGAAATCATAATGATCCTGAGCCAGAGCTGCCTCCAGCAGGTTTAATGAAGCCTCAACCAGAGAATATGTGGCCCATCTGGCATCCACCCTCTTCTCATCCGGCAGCATATAGACATGTCCGGAATCCTTGCTGATACCCTCCATGTCTCCACATTTTTTATCTAAATGGATGAAGATATCCACATCCGGGTGCGATAAAGCCTGGATAAGCTGATTGATCTGATTCGGGTTCTTATGACATAAAACCAGGAAAGCTACTTTCATGTGTCTTTACCTCAGAAGTTTTCTTCACTCTTGGAA
>JAGHUB010000383.1 GCA_018065025.1 Candidatus Equihabitans merdae | reverse complement strand
CAAAGATAACGTCCTGCATATGGCCGCCTCGAAGCTGCTTGGCACTTTGTTCACCAAATACCCATCGAACCGCATCAACGACATTACTCTTACCGGAACCGTTGGGGCCAACGATACCGGTGATGCCGTTGTGAAATTCGAATTTCAATTTATTAGCAAACGATTTAAAACCGTGTACTTCTATAGACTTAAGATACATAGATTATTCCTGTTCACCCTGGAGTACTTCATAGGCAGCCTGCTGTTCGGCAGCCTTCTTGCTGCGGCCCTGACCTGTGGCAGCGGTTTTATCATTGATCAGCACTTCAACCACGAAAGTCCGGTCATGAGGGGGACCCTGTGTATCGATGAGCTCGTAACGTACGGTACCGCCGCTTGCCTGTACTTTCTCCTGTAAAATGGTCTTACTGTCCACAAAGAGCCTTTTATTCTGAATGTCATTGAGGACATGATTGTGGATAAATGCTTTGGCCTCAGTAATGCCGCCGTCAAAGTAAATGGCAGCAATGATGGCTTCCACAGCATCTGACAGAATGGAATCTCTCAGACGACCGCCATTCTTGTCTTCACCACGACCCATGATGAGACAAGGTCCAAGATCCAGAGCTCTAGCTGTGATAGCCAGTGAAGGTTCGCAAACTAAAGAAGCACGAAGCTTGGTGAGAGATCCTTCCGGCATATCCGGATACTGACCATATAGAAACTCAGAAGAGACCATTTCCAGTACAGCATCTCCCATAAACTCAAGACGTTCATTGTGGACCAGTTTCTGATCCCTGTGTTCATTAATGTAAGAGGTATGGGTCAAAGCATTTTTCAAAAGGGAAATGTCCTTAAAGCTATAACCCATCTTGGCCTGCAGTTCCCGCAGGTTTTTCATAAACTGTATGGATTCACTCATATTTATCAGTCAAGTTCAAGGGCCTTCTTAATCTGGCCATTGATATCCTTTTCATAGAATAACTGGGCTTCCAGGATGGAGTTGGCGATCTCATCGGCATCACTGGAGCCGTGGGATTTAACAACCAGACCATTGAGACCCAGAAGAGGTGCGCCGCCGTGGGCAGAAACATCGAAGATCTTCAATGTCTCTTTCAGTTCCTTCTTGATCATAAGAGCACCGATCTTAGTCTTGGTGGATGACATCATGACACCCTTGATGATCTTCATAAGAGACTTGGCAGTGCCTTCATAAGTCTTGAGAAGAATATTGCCGGAAAATGCATCGGCAACGATAACATCGGCATAACCTGCCGGCACATCTCTGGCTTCAACAGAGCCGATGAAGTTAATGGTCTTACATTCTTTCAGCATAGGAAATGTCTCTTTAACCAGAGCATTGCCCTTCTCTTCTTCAGCACCAACATTTAAGATACCAACACGAGGATTCTTGATGCCGATCATATTTTCCAGGTAAATGGAACCCATCTGAGCAAACTGAACCAGCATCTCAGGACGAGCATCCACGTTGGCACCACAGTCAGCCAGACAAGCTGTGCCCTTCTCTGTAGGAATCAGGGGACACAGGGGAGGACGACGGATACCCTTCAGACGACCAACGATAGTCTGGCCACCGATGAGAACAGCTCCAGTAGAACCGGCAGAAACGAAAGCCTCAGCTTCGCCCTTCTTGACCATCTCCATACCCTTAACGATGGAAGAATCCTTCTTCTTACGGATAGCCATAACAGGAGGCTCAGCCATCTCGATGATCTCAGTAGTAGGCAGAACCTCAACACGGTCTTTCGGCAAATCGTACTTGTCGATGCCTTCCTTAATAGCAGTCTCATCACCGGCCAGGATCAGGCTAAAACCTTCCTTCTCCTTAAGAGCCTTGGCAGCCCCCTCCAGATTGCAAGACGGTGCATTGTCCCCGCCCATCACGTCTAAGACGATACGAATATTTTCCTGACCCATGATAGAACTCCTTTATATAAACAACACTAGTTTCTTTTTAAACATACGAAATAGGCGCAAAAGCGCACACTAATTTATATTACATGAAAAAGGGGAGATTTTCAAGGAAAGTGAAAACCGCCAGCGGGAGGACCGCTGGCGGGGAAAGATTGGGTAATCAAAGTTTATGAGGGGCTGTCTTCGTGCGGGGCTATTTCCCCAGAATATCTCTTGCGGTTGCATCTGTGATGTTTGCTGTGCCGCCCATGACTATGATGTGTTCTACGTTATGATCCGTGAAGTAAGATTTAACGGTCTTATCGTCATTGGAGGCTAGCAGCAGGGGCGCATTCTTTATATAGGCGATGGGTCCGCCTACCAGGCCATCTGGGAAGTTCCAGGAGTAGGTAATGACAGCTGTGTCGACATCGCCCTGGAAGAATTCTTCAGCTACCTTGACGGAGGTTTCTGTCCTGGTAGCACCGGCCAGACGTTTGACTTCCGCACCTGTGATATCTACGATCTGGCGAACGGTTCCGTCCCTTACAGCTGCGGTACCGCCGATGGGATAGATGGTGTCGATATCCTGATTTTCAAGCCATACCTTCTGTTCAGGTGTAAGATTACCTTCTACCATAAGGATCGGATATGGACAGGAAGATGCAGACAGTGCATCAGCATAATTCCACCCATTGCAAATCAACAATGAATTGATGTCCTCATAGTTATAG
>JAGHUB010000064.1 GCA_018065025.1 Candidatus Equihabitans merdae | reverse complement strand
AGAAATATCTCAGTCTCCGACCTTGAGATCATGAGTTCCGGTCTGGGCTTTGTCAATACCGGTAAGGAAGCTACTGTTGCTGAAGAAATGGTTAAGAAGCTTGGTGTTAAGTGCAACAATGCCAACCAGCTTGTTAAGTCCCTTAGCGGTGGTAACCAGCAGAAGGTCGTTCTGGCCAAATGGCTGCTTAGAAATCCATCCATCCTGCTGCTGGATGAACCCACACGTGGTATTGACGTAGGTTCCAAAGACGAGATTTACGAAAGAATCTCCGAACTGTCCGAGCAGGGCATCAGCATTCTTCTGCTGTCGTCCGAAATGCCGGAAGTCATGTCACTGGCTCACCGCATTATTATCATGAAAGATGGTGAGATCCAGGGTGAGATTCCTGGTCTTGGCGCAACTCAGAATGACATTCTTTTAATCGCATCGGGGGAAAAAGTAAAATGAAGAAAGTTTTAAATTTTTGCAAAAGCAACACCCTGCTTTTGGTCTTTATCGCACTGTGTGTCATCTTCACAGTTGCCACACCTAACTTCCTGACAGTCAGCAATATCAAGGACGTTGTCCGTACTAACTCCATCAACGGTCTTCTGGCTGTCGGTCTTACCTACGTCATTCTGGCCGGTGGTATCGACCTGTCTGTTGAAGCCACTGCCTGTCTGGCCGGTCTGGCTGCCGGTGCCTTAAGTTCAAATCCCATCGTTGCCATTCTGGCCGGTCTGGGTATCGGTGTTCTTGTCGGTCTGTTCAATGGCTTAGTTCTTGTAAAGAGCGGCGTACAGCCCTTTATCTTCACTCTGGCTATGAGCCGTCTGGTCCGTGGTATCGTTCTTGCCGTTACAAAGGGTATGAACAACTACGATCTGAGCCCTCAGTTCACAGGTATCGTCAAGCTCGAATTACTGGGTCTGCCCATGCTGATCATCCTGTTTGTCCTGATTGTCATCGTCTCCTATCTGGCTCTTAATAAGTCCAAATACGGCCGTTACGTTTACTCAGTCGGCAGCAACGAAGAAGCTTCCCGTCTGTCCGGTATCCGTACTTCTCGCATCAAGGTTTCCACTTACCTCATCGCCGGTGTTCTTTCCGCTCTTGCCGGTATCATGCTGACAGCCCGTCTGGCTGCCGCTGAAACCAACGCCGCCGAAGGTTGGTCTCTGGATGCTGTTTCCGCTGTCATCATCGGTGGCACCTCTCTTCGAGGCGGCCGCGGTGGTATCCTCTACACCCTGATCGGTATTTTCCTGATTGCTGTTCTTAACAACGGTATGACACTTCTTGGTGTTCCCACTTGCTACAACCAGTTATTCAAAGGTGTTCTGATGGTCATCGCTGTTCTGCTGGATACAAGCAGCAGAAAGAAAGACTAATCATCTGTTCAACTGTACCAAACCACTTTAAGGCGACATACAAAAAAACAGAAAACTATGTCGTCTGTGGTTTAAATAAAAAGGAGGAAATAATATGAAACTTAACAAATGGATCGCTCTGATCGCAGCCGGTTGTATGGCATTCAGCCTGACAGCATGCGGCAGCAAAGAAGCTGCCCCGGCAGAAACAGCCCCCGAATCTGAAGCTGTTGAAGAAGTTGCTGAAGAAGAAACTGAGGAAGCTGAAGAAGCTGATGCTGAAGAAGCTCCGGCAGAAGGTGCTTCTTACCACCTTGGCTTCGCCCTTGACACTTACAACATGAACATCTGTGCTCAGATCGAAACAATCTTCGAAGAAGAATGCACAGCCCGTGGTTACAAATTCACAGTTACAGATGCTGAAGGCGATGCCTCCAAGCAGCTGAATGACGTTTCTTCTCTGGTTAATGCCGGTGTTGATGCCATCATCATCCTTCCGGTCAGCTCTCAGGCCTGCGACGAAGCTGTTGAAACAGCTTACAATGCCGGTATCCCCATCGCTACAGTTCTTCGTGACATCCCCAACGAAGCTGACAAATATGTCTGCTTCTCCGGTACAAACGATATCGAACTTGGTGAAATCGGTGGTCAGTGGATCGCTGATGTAACTGGCGGCGAAGGCAAGATCGCTTACATCTCCGGTATCCCGGGCGTTTCTACTGCTGAAGACCGTACAGTCGGTTTCCACAACATCGTTGACAAGTATCCGGGTCTTGAAGTTGTTGCTGAACAGGCCGGTAACTATGCTCGTTCCGATGCTATGACCGCTATGGAAGCTATCCTTCAGGCTAATCCGGAAATCGATGCTATCTGGTGTGCTAACGACCAGATGGCCGGTGGTGCTTGCCAGGCTATCGCTGCTGCAGGTCGTGAAGGCATCCTGGTTTGCGGTGCTAACTTCCAGATCGATGGTTATGAAAGACTTAAATCCGGCGAACAGGCTGCTGATATCACAACACCCTGCCAGATGGTTATCCCGGCTATCGATTCTCTGATCACAGTTCTTGAAGGCGGCGAAATCCCCGAAAAGACTCTGTACTATGATCTGGACCTGATCACAATTGACAACTGCGAAGACTTCGTAGATCAGCTGTATTAATTGGTCCCTAACTGAATCTTTGTCGAAGATTACAGTTTAGAGAAATGTGAAACGTCTCTCTATTTAAACCTCTTTGAAAAAAGCTCCCGGATGAACGGATCCGGGAGCTTTT
>JAGHUB010000183.1 GCA_018065025.1 Candidatus Equihabitans merdae | reverse complement strand
AGGAGAACCTGATCGCAACCTTCCAGCAATGAATCGCAGATCTCAACGCCGCTCATACCACTGATAATACCGGAGACGATAGCCATACATGACAAGATACCGCCGATCTGCTGCAAATCCCAACCCCACCTGAAGACACCAACGATCATGATAATGAACATTGCCAGACATGCAACACCGGCAAGTTTCTGACGACCTGTCAGCTTGACTTCGTTGGAGATTTCATTTTCAAGCTCTCTACGAAGCTCTAAGTCAGATTCGTAAACCAGAGACTTGGTTGGATCTTTCTTGATCTTACGAGCATAGTTCATAACGAAGCAGATACCAATGATACCGACTGTTACCAGAGAGATCAGACGGAACTGCCAACCGGACAGAAGAGGCAGACCTGCGATCTTCTGACCAACGATCGTTGTGAAGGGATTGGCTATAGCTGATGTAAAGCCGATAGCTGAACCACAAAGTGCTGTTGCACAGGCGGTCATTGAGTCAAATCCCAGAGCCAACATCAATGGCAGGATGATTGGGACATATACCATACATAGTTCGCACATACCGATGAAACAGTCGATGGCGGCGAATGTGATCATAAGGATCGGTATTAACCAGATACCTTTCTTCTTCATCTTCTGAGCCAACCATGAGATAACACCGGCGATAACACCACTCTTGTTAACAACGAAGAAACCGCCGCAAACAAAGAATGTCAATGCGACAACGTAACCGGCATCAACGACACCATCACAGAAAGCATCAAGAAAATCCATGATACCTGCTGGGTTAGGATCTACATGATGGAAAGTTGCCGCATCAATGATGTTTCGTCCTGTTGCCTCATCAAAAACGCGATCGTACTGACCTGCAGGGATGATATAACTGGCCAAACAGACCAAGAGAATCATCAGATACAGGATGACGAAAATGTGAGGGACTTTAAGTTTTTTCTTTTTTGTTCCTTCCATATCTACCTCCTCGGAAATATTTATTAATCCGTCTACAAAAATTGTACTAATATGCACGAAAAGGCACAAATTCATATTATTGAATGTGATATAGATTTTATAAATATCACTTTTTTAGAAAATAGTTTACACTTAATTCGAAAAGTTTTAGAGATAAGAGTGAGGTGTCCATGAGCTATAAGAATTTAAATTACATAATCGAAATAGCCCGTGAGGGAAGCATCAGCCGCGCAGCTGAAAAGTTATTTATCTCCCAGTCAGCATTAAGTGTCCACCTAAGGAATCTGGAAATAGAACTGGGTGTAAAGTTGTTTACAAGACAAAGCCACGGAATGGTTCCCACAAGAGAAGGCCGTATCTATGTTGAAACGGCTAATGAAATGCTTCGATTGGAATCCGAGATGTATGCAGCCATCACATCCACCTCCAATCAGTTCAGAAGTATTGGATGCTGCTCAGAGATTGGTACTGAGATACTTACTCAGGTTCTTTTTACATTTAAAGAGCATTATCCCTCATATCGCTTCAGTATAACCGACGGCACCACCGATAATTTGATGAATCGCTTTATGAACGGCGAATTCAATTTTCTTATTGCCGACTCCATGACTCCCATCACCGACAAAAAGAATACCGTCATGATGTTAAGTGAAGAAGAAATAGTATTCGTCTTATCCGAAGAGAGTCCCTTTGCCAAATACGCTTCCAAGGATTACGACAATCCTCCCTGTATCGATTTGGAATTATTGAAAGATGAATCTTTCATCATTGAAGGTTCTGATCAGATTGAGAACACGCTTCTACAGAAGATGTTTGCTGACAAGGGGCTTAAACCCAAGATTTTCTGTGAAATGAACAGTATTCGACAGTCATGTCTGATGGCCCAGCGAACCGGTATGATTGCTGTCCAACCGGACTTCTGCGTGCCACGTGATATGAATCTGTTGGTTATGAAACCCAATCAACCCTATTACCGATATGTACAACTGATAAAGCGTGACAGTGGTTATCTCAAAGAACAGGATGACCAGTTCTGCAAAGCCATTCAGGAAGCCTATCAGAACTGGTATCGCAAAGATTGATCCGTCTTCTATGAATTATTATCCATAATCGAAAGGAACTATATCATGAAAACCAATCTTGCTAACTTGATTGAAGAAATCACTCCTTCACTTATTGCTTTTGCACAGGAGCTAGTCAGAACCAAAAGTCTCACCTGCGAAGAAAGAAATGTAGCCCTTATTATTGAGCAGAGAATGCGCCTCCTAAGCTATGACGAGGTAATTATTAATGATATGGGCAACGTCCTGGGACGCATCGGCAGTGGCTCAAAGAGCATTCTCTTCGATTCTCACATGGATACCGTTGGTGTCATTGACGCCGCCGAATGGAGCCACGATCCATACAGCGGTGATATCGAAGGGGGTTATCTTTTCGGCCGGGGCGCTGCCGATATGAAATGTGGTCTGGCAGCCTCAGTCTATGCCGGCTATGTTGCCAGCCGCGTTGGTTTGCCGGAAGATATTTCTATTTATGTGTCCTGCTCTACCATGGAAGAAGATTATGACGGGGAAGCTGTTCGTCAAATGTTAGCAGATGGTTATGTCAAACCCGACTCAGTCGTCATCTGTGAACCAACAGAATTGAAAATAGCTTCGGGTCATAGAGGCAGAGCTCTCATCGAAGTCAATATGCCCGGCATACCTTGTCATGGCAGTATGCCGTCTGAAGGTGAAAATCCGGTTTATTTGATGCAGGAAATCATTAATCGTATTGAAAAGCTGGCCGATAACCTGGAAAACAGAGACGGTGAACATGGTTCTGTGGCATTAACCAACACTTACTGTAATACAGCCTCCAATAACTCTGTTCCGGCGGACTCTACTATCATCTTAGATCGACGATTAGCCATAGGTGAGACTGAGGACATTATCCATGAAGAAATGGATCAGTTGGTGAAAAACACTAAGGCTATCTGGAGATACTGTGACATTCCCGGCAAATCCTGGACCGAAAAAGAATTCCTTTTTCACTCCTTCCTTCCGGCCTGCGACATTGATCCAAACCACCCCCTGATCCACTTAGCTCAAAATGCTTTCCGAGAGACCATGGACAGTGAGCCAGTCGTATACCGCATGATGGTCAGCACCAATGCTGTAGCCACTTCGGGCATTTATGGAATTCCCACCATTATTCTGGGTCCCGGAGAAACTGCTCAATGCCATGTACGTGACGAGCACTGCAGCATTCAGGAAATGATCAATGCCTGCAGTATCTATGCTGCCATGTGTCTTGGGCTTTAATTCAGGAGATTTGCTTATGCCTAAACCTTCAAATTCCCTTCAAAAAAAGAAAAAGAGCAAACTAAGCTTTGTCATCATAATCATCGCGCTTATCGTCTTTTGGCCAATCGGTATGGTCCTTCTCTTTATCAAACTGACCAACATGCGGGATGACAAAGAGAGACAAGTGCCTCTGGAAGAATTTCTTTCTTATTCAACTGACAAGACTCAGGATGAGAATGATGCTTCCATTGCCAAAGAGCGCTCTATGATTCGTTCCATCAATGTTACGAAGGTTATTGTTCCTGTTCTGACATTGATCGGCGGCATCAGCGGAACCAAAAATGTCATAGACCTTATTCGTTATGGCTATGATGCCTCCATCGTATCTGAATTGCTGCGTGACGCCGCATTTCTTCTTTTGGCATTGTTATTTGCCATTTATGCTGTCAGAGCCGTCAATAAAAAGAAACGCTTTGCAACTTATATGGGTATAATTAAGCGCCGCAATTTCATCTCGCTGGATGTCATATCCGATGCCACCGGCTATGATATCAACTTGATTGAATCCGATCTGCAGGAGATGATCAATCGCCTCTACTTTGGCAAGGCTGCCCGAATAGACGCTGAAAAACAAATCCTATACTGTCGGTAACTTCATATCCTTAATGTTACGAGAAAGACCGCCTTCTGTGCTTGCAATACCAGGCACAGAGACGGTCTTTTTCTAATTATAAAGGTATATCCCCGGACAGTTTCTCAATCCACTCTGCCAGCATTTCCAGCAGGTTTTCCTGTTCCTTCCGCTCATGATGAAGTTCTTCCATTTTCCGCTGCAACTGCCAGCAGTTTCTGAGCTACGCGAGCCTGAACTTCGATGTAGTAGGCATACTCGGCATCGTT
>JAGHUB010000368.1 GCA_018065025.1 Candidatus Equihabitans merdae | reverse complement strand
TTAATGGTGTTGCTCTTTTCCATGAAAATGCGTGCAGGCATGGTGCCGAACGAGTCTCTGGACTCCTGCGCCGCCTACATTTCTGAGGATGGCCATCCCTTCTTGAAAGATATGGACAGTTATTATTATGCCCGTCTGACAAGAGAATTCTTTGAAAATGGACACTTTGGAACACCGACTTTTTCAAACATGGATGAGTCAAATACTGACTACACTGATATGCTTCGTGCAACTCCCGAGGGCCGTCCTATTACTTCGGATTTAGCTTCAGGTCTGCCAATTCTTACAGCATTGCTTGCTAAGATAGGCAGTCCTTTTGGCATCAGCCTGGCGGATATGATCTATTTTATGGCAGCTATCATTTCCTGCCTGTCACTGCTGGCAGTTTATTTCCTGGCCAGACGCTTGACTAGTCCCGTAGGTGCCATCTGCGCTGCGGTGTCCGCCGTTCTGTCAGGATACTTCTACAGCCGAACATTTCCCGGATACTATGACACCGATATGTTCATCATCCTGTTCCCGGCTCTCTACTTTGGACTGGTGCTGCTGGCAACTGAGTTGAAAAACAAATGGGCCTGCCTGACCACTCATGCCGCTGCTGCCCTCACCATCCTGGCCTACTCCTACTTCTGGTCAGCATTCACCTTCTTCTACGCCATCGTGGCCGCAACCTTCTGCCTGGGTGGAGTAGTTGCAGTGATTCACAAGAGATCCTTACTCAACGCCGCCTCTGCTATCTTCATGCCTCTGGTCCTCTTCCTTCTTATTAGAGGTGACTATGTGATCAGTGGCCTCCGCAATCTCTTTCATATGGAAGAAGGTCTGTCCACCGCTGCCACTGCCGGCGGCTTCCCCAATCTGATGAACACAGTGGCCGAGCTGCGGCCCATGCCATTTTTCCCCATGGATCTTAAGACACTGCTGCTGGGTGCTGCCACCGGTGACAACACTTCCGTGGTGGAATACCTGGGCGGCCCCTATATCCTGGTGGCTGCAGCATTTGCCCTGATGCTGATCACTGCCGAACTGGTGTGGATCATTACGCATCCTGTGACAGGCAAGGGAGAATCCCGCAGCTTGCTCTTCCCGGGCATCCTTATTATTGTCTGGATCGTAGTAGCCTACTATGCCATGATTCAGGGTACTCGTTTCATCAGCCTCCTGGCATTACCGGTGGCTATCCTGGCCGGCTATATGGTAGATGAGATTTACCATTTACTAAAGAAATCTTTCATTCCCAACAATCCCAAGGCCTCGGCCACAGAAACTGCAGACATCACACATTCTCCTGTTTCTGATTCCGCAGTAGATATCCCCGCAGAAACGTCTGCTCAATCAGAGCTTGCTGCAAGCGAAAACGCTGCTCAAAATATCAGAAGCGCCCACTCATCCGCGCTTCTCACAGCATTTCCCGCCCTCCTGGCTCTTATCATGGGCCTCCTGCTGGCTGTTCCCCAGTGGCATTCGGCCCTGCTTTATGAGCCGGGGGCTTCCGCATTTGACCGTGCCGGTGTCTGCAAGATCGACGAGGAAGCTATGCAGATGATCCGTGAGGAAATGCCTGAGGATACAGTCATCGCGGCCTGGTGGGACGATGGTTATTACTATGAATATGAAGGCATCCGTCAGACCATTTTCGACGGTGGCTATCAACGTGGTGCCCTGGCCTATTGGTTCAGCACAGCCATGACTGCCACCGATGACGATCTGGCTGCCGCCATTCTGGCCATGCTGGCAAATGCCGGCGTCAAGGCCACGGACCAAGCCTGCACCATGACCGGCGACACCGCTTCCGGCGTGGCACTGCTTAAAAGCATTTTGCCTCTTGAGGCAGGACAGGCTAAGCAGGTGCTGGTATCAGATGGTTACTCCGATGAGGACATAGAAGCGCTTCTTTCCATGACTCACCCCGCCATTTCCCGTCCGGTAGTGCTGATTCTGTCAGATGATTTATTCCTTTATCAGATCACCAGATATTTCACTTATTTCTCATCCTGGTCATTTTCCGAGGATAATGGTTCGGTAGGGGATTATGATCTGCCTTCAGCCGACAGCCTGGTAGCCCGCCTGGGTGATAAGGGTACGG
>JAGHUB010000445.1 GCA_018065025.1 Candidatus Equihabitans merdae | reverse complement strand
CATATGAGCCGTCTGAGTGAAGAAATCATCACATGGAACTCCAATGAATACCGTTTCATTGAGCTCGATGATGCCTACAGCACAGGCACCAGCATTATGCCGCAGAAAAGGAATCCGGATATTCCGGAGCTTGTCAGCGGTAAGACAGGCGGCGTTTACGGCGCACAGGCAAGCCTTCTGGTTACTATGAAGTGCCTGCCGCTGGCTTACAACAAAGATATGCAGGAAGACAAGGAGATGACATTTGATGCCATCGATACCACCAGAGATTCTATTCTTCTGATGACAGGTCTTCTGTCCACAGCCAGCTTTAATCCGGAAATTATGGCCAAGAGCGCAACAGGCGGCTTTATCAATGCCACTGACGCTGCTGACTATCTGGTACGCAAGGGTGTTCCCTTCCGTGATGCTCACAGCATTATCGGTCGTCTGGTACTGACATGCATCGAGAAGAATGTGGCTATGGATGATCTGCCTCTGGAAGATTACAAGAAAGAATGTGAAGCATTCGATGAAGACATCTACGAAGCTATTTCTCTGAAGACATGCGTAGAACGTCGTAAGACTAAAGGCGCTCCCGGTGCTATGAATGAAGCCGTAGAAGAGAATCGCCGTTATCTTGGTGAATAAACCAATGAATGAGTCCTGAACCTGTTTCAGGAAAATGAGACATTGACATTCCGAACCCAAACGGAATGCAGAACATAAAAGAAAGAAGGAATAATCATGAACGAAAAACTTAAAGTAGGTATCCTGGGTGCAACAGGTATGGTTGGTCAGAGATTTATCTCTCTGCTGGCTGATCATCCTTATTTCGAAATCGCTGTGCTGGCTGCATCAGCCCACTCTGCCGGCAAGACCTATGCCGAAGCTGTTGAAGGCAAGTGGAAGATCGATGTAGATATGCCGGAAATCGTTAAGGACATGATCGTCCGCGACGTAGCTGATGTAGAAAATGTTGCCAAAGATGTTGACATGTGCTTCTCAGCTGTTGCCATGACAAAAGAAGAAATCAAGGCTATCGAAGAAGCTTATGCCAAGACTGAGACACCGGTTGTTTCTAACAACAGTGCTCACCGCTGGACACCGGACGTTCCCATGGTTATTCCGGAAATCAACAGCGATCATTTCGAAGTTATCGAATTCCAGAAGAAGCGTCTTGGTACAAAGAGAGGCTTCATCGCTGTAAAACCCAACTGCTCCATCCAGAGCTATGCTCCCGCCATCGCTGCCTGGAAGCAGTTTGAGCCCACACAGCTTTGCGTCAGCACCTATCAGGCTATCTCAGGTGCCGGTAAGACTTTCGGCGACTGGCCGGAGATGATCGGCAACATCATCCCCTACATCGGTGGTGAAGAAGAGAAGTCCGAACAGGAACCCCTGAAGATCTTTGGTCATATCGAAGACGGCGTCATTGTTAAAGCCGAAGCTCCCCAGATTACATGTCAGTGCATCCGCGTACCGGTTCTGAACGGTCATACAGCAACTGTCTACATCAACTTCGCTAAGAAGCCTACCTTCGAAGAACTGGTTCAGGCTCTCCGCGACTTCAAGGGTCCGGCTCAGGATCTGAAGCTGCCTCACGCTCCGGAACACTTCATCCAGTATCTGGAAGAAGATAATCGTCCCCAGGTTCAGCTGGATGTTAACTATGAAGGCGGTATGGGTGTCTCCATCGGTCGTCTTCGTCCCGACACCATGTTTGACTGGAAGTTTGTCGGTCTGTCACACAACACCCTTAGAGGTGCTGCCGGCGGCGCTGTAGAATGTGCTGAGATGCTGGTTGCCAAGGGTTATATCACAAAGAAATAATCTCACTAACATATATCTTAACTTATGGGAAAATGGCTGTTTATCGCTGAAAAACCGTCCGTGGCCCAGGAGTTTGCCCGGGTCATGGGGGTAAGCGGTCCACGAAGAGACGGCTATATGGAATCGGAAGACAAAGTTGTCACCTGGTGCGTTGGGCATCTGGTGACAATGAGTTATCCCGAAAAATACGATGCCTCTTTGAAAAAGTGGAAGATAGAAAGCCTGCCTTTCCTCCCCTCAGAATTCAAATACGAAGTCATTTCTGATGTTGAGAAGCAGTTCAACATCGTTCGTTCTCTTCTGGAAAGACCGGATGTGGAACGTATCTATGTCTGCACTGACTCCGGACGTGAAGGTGAATACATCTATCGTCTGGTAGAGCAGATGTCTGATCCTTCGGTGGCTAGAAAAGACCGTCGCCGTGTCTGGATCGATTCACAGACTGAAGAAGAAATTAAGCGCGGTATCGCTGAAGCAAAAGATCTGTCCGAATACGACAATCTAAGCGCTTCAGCCTATTTGCGTGCCAAAGAAGATTATCTGATCGGTATTAATTTTTCCCGTATTCTGACATTAAAGTATGGCCAGGGCATTACCAATTTCCTGGGTGGCAAATGGTCAGCTGTGTCAGCTGGTCGAGTTATGACTTGCGTACTTGGCATGGTAGTCCGTCGTGAGCGGGAGATCCGTGATTTCGTCAAAACCTCTTTCTACAGAGTATTAGGTCAGTTTGATATGAATGGTACTGTACTGGAAGGTGAATGGAAGAGTTCTCCCGGCAGTCAGTATGAAAACAGCCCCCTTCTGTATAAGGAAAATGGTTTCAAAAAGAGAGAAGATGCTGAGAAGCTGATCTCTTCTTTGAAAAATGTTATTCCCCAGGAAGGGCTTATCGAAGAACTGACCAGAAAGAAAGAGAAGAAAGCAGCGCCCTTGCTCTACAACCTGGCAGAGCTTCAGAATGACTGTTCCCGCTTGTTTAAGCTGTCTCCGGACCAGACCTTAAGTGTGGCTCAGGAACTGTATGAGAAGAAGATGACCACTTATCCTCGTACCGATGCCCGTGTCTTGTCTACAGCTGTAGCCAAGGAAATCTATAAGAACATCAAGGGTCTTACCGGTTATGAACCCATGGCAGCTTATGCCACAGAGATTCTGGATAAGAAAGCCTATGCTTCTATAGCCAAGAGCCGTTATACCAACGACAAAGCCATCACAGATCATTATGCTATCATCCCAACCGGGGCCGGTCTGCAGAATCTGAGAAGTCTCAGCTCAACCAGCGCTGCTGTTTATAAAGAAATTGTCAGACGGTTTCTGGCTATCTTTTATCCGGCTGCCGAATACGATAAAACCGCTGTAACTTTGAAAGTGGAGAAAGAGCGCTTCTATGTCAACTTCCGCTACCTGTCCAAAGAAGGTTATCTGGTGACAGCCGATAAGTCCCGGAAGTCTGACAAAGATGATGACAAGGTGGTAGATACTTCTTCACTGAAGAAAGGACAGACTTTGACTGTTCTTGGATACAATATCAAGGAAGGTGAAACGTCACCTCCCAAACGCTATACATCCGGTTCCATGATTCTGGCCATGGAAAATGCCGGTCAGCTCATCGAAGATGAATCTCTTCGTGAGCAGATCAAAGGCTCCGGTATCGGCACCTCTGCCACACGAGCAGAGATCTTGAAGAGGCTGGTGAAGATCCGCTATCTTTCATTGAATAAGAAAACCCAGGTCATTACCCCGGAACTGCAAGGCGAAATGGTATACGATGCTGTAGAAGTTTCTATTCGCTCCCTGCTTAATCCGGAACTGACAGCCAGCTGGGAGAAAGGGCTTACTTACGTAGCCGAAGGCAAGATCACCCCGGATGAATACATGCAGAAGCTTGAAAAATATATCTCACAGCATGTCAATGCTATGAAGGATATCCACAACGAGACCCAGATCCGTCGCTTATATCAGAGAGATGCGGCTTTTTACAAGACAAAACCTAAGACCAGAAGCACAAGCAGAAAGAAAGAGGAAAGTAAAGCATGAAAGCTGAATCTGCTAAGATCATCGATCTGTTTGATTTAAATGAAACCATTGCTGCAGATTATCTGAGATCATTTACCTACCCCTGGGAGGCTCTGGGTGGAATCAGAGAACTCATCGATACCATCGGTCCCACATTACCGAAAGAAATCTATGAACAGAAAGGTGAACACATCTGGATCGCCAAGAGCGCCGATGTCTTTCCTTCAGCATATATAGGTGATCACTGCATCATCGGTGAAAATACTCAGGTCCGCCATTGTGCCTTCGTCAGAGGCGATGCTCTGGTAGGTAATGATTGTGTTGTCGGCAATTCTGTTGAATTGAAAAATGTCATTATTTTTAATAATAGTGAAGTACCTCATTACAATTATGTAGGAGACTCCATTCTTGGATTCCATGCCCACATGGGTGCCGGATCCATTACATCTAATATTCGTTCTGATCGTAAGAACATCATTGTTCACGGAACAGAAGATTATGTTACAAACCGTCGTAAGATCGGCGCTATCATCGGTGACTACGCTGAGATCGGATGCAATGCTGTCCTGAATCCCGGAACTGTCCTTGGTCGTCGTTCTATGGTTTATCCTACTTCCTGTGTAAGAGGAATCGTGCCTGAGGATACTATTTTTACCAATGACGGTCGCAAACTTGAAAAAAAGTAAAGTGTCAAGTGAAAAACCAAAAAGAGACTTGTCAAATGTGTACGGAAAAGCATACAATAATATGACGCGCATTTGAAAGATAAAAACTTTGAACGGATTATTTCTTCAATAAGGAGAGAAAACAATATGAACGGAACGGAAGCTCTGGCTAAATGTCTGGAAGCTGAACAAGTTGAATATGTCTTTGGCTATCCGGGCGTTGCTATCTGCCCCTTTTTCGATGCATTATACGATACAGGCATTAAGACTATTCTGGTACGTCAGGAGCAGAATGCTGCTCATGAAGCCAGCGGTTATGCCAGAATCAGTGGTAAAGTTGGTGTAGCTGTTGTTACCAGCGGCCCCGGTGCCATCAATCTGATCACCGGTATTGCCACTGCATTTGCCGATTCTATTCCCCTGGTCTGCATCAGCGGTCAGGTTGAAAGCCGCCTGTTAGGTACTGATGGTTTCCAGGAAGCCGATATCTCAGGTGCTGTAGAGTCATTTGTCAAATACAGCTATATCGTCAGAAATCCTGCTGATCTGCCTCGCGTTATCAAAGAGGCTTTCTATATCGCCAATACAGGACGTAAGGGTCCGGTTCTTAT
>JAGHUB010000397.1 GCA_018065025.1 Candidatus Equihabitans merdae | reverse complement strand
ATAATTAAATATTATATTGAAAATGCCCTTGGCTTGCAATAAAAGATTCTAAACTCTATAATCAAATGAGTCGTGTTTTTAAGAACACAGACGTTAATTTTAGGATGGAAATATGGCCGGAAATAATAATCATTCAGGCGGCCCTGATAATGGCGGCAAACAGCCCCGTAAGCAAAGCTTCATGGTGGTGCTCATCTGCATTTTGATCAGTCTGGTGTGCATGAGCTTCTTCTCAGGAGCATTTTCCAAATCATCCTCTCGTGAGATCACATACGATCGCTTCATTTCCATGTTGGAGAAGGATCAGATCGCCTCTGTTGAGATGCAGGATGCTACCTTACGTATCACACCCAAGACCACAGGTGATGAGGTTGTGGTAGAGTATTACACAAACATTACCGAAGATGAGACAGCCCTGACCAAGCGTCTGGAGAAGGCCGGCGTGGAATTTTCCAAGAAGCCTTCATCTATGATGTCAGAGATCCTGGGAGCCTTGATCAGCTTCCTGCTGCCCTTTGTCATCATCATGATCATCTTCTCCATCATGACCAATAAGCTGTCCAAGGGCGGCGGCATGATGGGTATCGGCAAGAGCCGTGCCAAGAACTATATTCAGCAGGAAACCGGTGTTACTTTTAAAGATGTAGCCGGTGAAGACGAAGCCAAGGAATCCCTGCAGGAAGTAGTTGATTTCCTGCATAATCCCGGAAAATACGCCGCCATCGGCGCTAAGCTTCCCAAGGGTGCTCTTCTTGTAGGCCCTCCCGGTACAGGTAAGACCTTGTTGGCCAAAGCCGTTGCCGGCGAAGCCAAGGTACCTTTCTTCTCACTGTCCGGTTCCGAATTCGTAGAAATGTTCGTTGGTGTAGGTGCCAGCCGTGTCCGTGACCTGTTTGAAGAAGCTAAGAAAAATGCTCCCTGCATCATTTTCATCGATGAAATCGATGCCATCGGTAAGCGCCGTGACAGTGGTCAGTATGGTGGTAATGATGAACGTGAGCAGACTCTGAACCAGCTGCTGGCTGAGATGGATGGTTTTGAAGCCTCCAAGGGTCTGCTGATCCTGGCAGCCACCAACCGTCCGGAAGTTCTGGATCCTGCCCTGCTGCGTCCCGGTCGTTTTGACAGACGTGTTATCGTAGATCGTCCCGACCTGAAGGGTCGTGAAGCTATCCTGAAAGTTCACAGTAAGGATGTTGCTATGGATGAATCTGTAGACCTGAACGCCGTGGCTCTGGCTACATCAGGTGCTGTAGGTTCCGACCTGGCCAATATGATCAATGAAGGCGCCATCCTGGCCGTTAAAAATGGCCGTCGCGCTGTTTCTCAGAAAGACCTGCTGGATGCCGTTGAAGTTGTTCTGGTAGGTAAAGAGAAGAAGGATCGCATCATGAGTGCGGAAGAGCGCCGCATCGTATCCTATCATGAAGTTGGTCACGCTCTGTTGACAGCCCTTCAGAAACACACCGAACCGGTTCAGAAGATCACCATCATTCCCAGAACCATGGGTGCTCTGGGTTACGTCATGCAGGTGCCGGAAGAAGAGAAGTTCCTCAATTCCAAGAAAGAACTGGAAGCTCGTCTGGTCATCACCCTGGGTGGTCGTGCTGCTGAAGAAATTGTCTTCGACACTGTCACAACAGGCGCTGCCAACGATATTGAACAGGCCACCAAGATCGCTCGTGCTATGATCACACAGTTCGGTATGTCCGATAAGTTCGGTCTCATGGGCCTGGCTTCACAGGAAACCCAGTACCTGGGCGGTCGTGCCGTTCTTAACTGCGGTGACGAAACAGCCACCGAAGTTGACCACGAAGTCATGAAGATGCTGAAAGAAGCCTATGCCAAGGCCCTTGAGCTCCTCAAAGAACATCGCAGCTCACTGGATCGCATCGCTGAATACCTGATCAACAAAGAAACCATCACCGGTAAGGAATTCATGAAGATCTTCAACGAAGCCGAAGGCACCGTCGCTGAAGACAATCCCAAAGCCGTCATTACCCCCGCCGTCATCTATGCCGGCACAGACGCTGAGAAGGATTACCCCACAGCCCAGCTGCCCATCATCGACGAATCCGTTCTCGGTGACAGTTTGGTAAATGGCTACGAATTCAATGAAGACCGCAGCCCGGCTCCCGCTTCAGAAAATGAAGAAGTCCCCGCAGCCCAAGTCGAAGAAAATACTGAACCGGAAAATGGTCAGTATCTGGATGAAGACGATGCTGCAGCAGAGGAACCCATCGAACTGGATATCCGCGATGAGATCCGCCCCCTGTAATTAAAATCAATATCTTAGATCCCGCAGCATGCGCTGCGGGATCTGTCTTTTTAGTAGATGCCCTGTGCTATACTGAGACTATGTCCGACTTTATTATTGAAGAAGAATTGAAGAAACTGCCCCCCAAACCCGGCGTCTACATCATGCACGACGAACAAGACACCATCCTCTACGTAGGCAAGGCAGTAAACCTCAAAAACCGCCTGAAACAATACTTTCAGGCGGATCGTCAGCGACCCCGCCGACCCAAGATCCAGCGCATGGTCAGCCTCATCGATTACATCGAGTACATCGTCACAGACACACAACTGGAAGACCTTGATCTTGAAAATAACCAGATCAAGGAACACC
>JAGHUB010000229.1 GCA_018065025.1 Candidatus Equihabitans merdae | reverse complement strand
GTCACCTTCTCAATCATTATGATGTTCACACCCCTCTGACTTCTTATCACAAGTACAACGAGGTGGAGAAGACGCCTTATCTCATCGATCAACTGCTGCTTGGCAAAAACATTGCTTTGATTTCTGATGCCGGTATGCCCTTGATCTCTGATCCGGGTTCTGTGCTGATTCGCTCTTGTCATGAAAATGGCATTACAGCCACTACGGTACCAGGTGCCAATGCTGCTTTGACAGCCCTGTCTCTATCCGGCGCGGATACCCGTCGATTCATTTTCGAGGGCTTCCTGCCCCAGGATAATAAAGAAAAAGCAGCGGTGCTGGATAGCCTGGTCAATGAGACCCGCACCACTGTATTCTACGAAGCTCCCCATCGTCTGAAGAAGACCCTGGAAGCCTTGTATAAAGCCTTGGGAGATCGTCCCATTGCCCTCTGTCGTGAACTGACTAAACGCTTTGAAGAAGTGGATGTCACCACTTTGTCTCAAGCCATCGCCGAGACAGACACCAAGGAACCTCGTGGTGAATATGTTCTGGTCCTCTGGGGTAAGGATCCCGAAGAATTGAAGGCTGAGACAAGAGCCTCCTGGGAAGCTATGACTATAGCTGAGCATGTGGCTCATTATGAAGCTCAGGGTCTTGATCACAAAGCTGCTATGAAGCAGGCCGCCGCAGATCGCGGTGTCAGCAAGAGAGATATTTACCAGGCTTTATTGGACAAGTAGGGATTGTAGAATAAATCACGAATTGAAGTCAATTCAGTGACAAAGACAGTGATAAAGAGCAATACGGATCAGTAGAGACCAATACAGTCCATTGATCAATGACGTGTATTAGAAATACTTAAGGCGCACCTGCGGGTGCGCCTTGCTTGTATTTACCCCAATCTTTGATCGGGGGCCGTGTCGCGAAGTGACATCAAAAGAATGTGAAAGCATTCTTTCTTATTCTTTTTGACATATTATCACAGTGCTTTTCTGGGGCAGGCCTTCACACATTCCATACAGAGAATGCATTCCGTTCCGTTTTCGCGTTTTCTTGAGTTGTCTGTCACATCCACATTCATGGGGCAGACCTTTTTGCATTTGCCGCAGGAAATGCATTTGTCCTTGTCGCAGGTTACGCGGAACAGGGCAAAATAGCTCATGGGTTTCAGGAATACGGTAACAGGGCAAATGTATTTGCAAAATGCCCGGTTATCCTTGAAGGCAAAAGCCAAGATGATACCTATAGCATAGTATAAAATATTTCCAATCAAAAATGCCCAGAAAATGATTCGTTCCACATTACCTGCATGGCATAGAAAAAGAGCTCCCACAAAAATAAGGGAGAGCACAAATGTGATATAGCGAATAAAGCCGATTCTCTTTCTGGGGCTTTGGGGAACTTTGTAGGGCAGGAAGTCCAGCACCATAGCCGTCCAGCAGGCATAGCCGCACCATCCCCGGCCAAAGAGCAGGGGGCCAAATATTTTCGCCACAGCATAATGTATGGTGGCTGCTTCAAATACCCCGGTGAAGAGGTAGTACCAGAAGCCCTCGATCTGCATGTTTTCGCCGCTTATGAGGCCAAGATAAATCAGCATATAGAGGCCTACCAAAAGCTGGACCACCCTTCGAGCGTGCTTGTAATTAAGCGCAAAGAGGAAAAGTCCCAGAGCGATGGATGTACCTATGTAGCTGAAGTTGATCAGATAAAAGAGATTATCTTTGGTCTGCCAAAGCACCACGGCGATGAGTTCGAAGACTAACCACATACAAAGGGGCAGCAGCCATTTCTTCTGTTTTAATTTAGTATAGAAGTTGCACATCATTTTCCTGGCAGTAATCTATGTAGTCCTGTGAGGGCTTATCATTGGTGACCAGTACGTCCATATCACCCAACGGACATACGATGCGGGTTGCATTGACGTTGAATTTGGATGTATCGGTGACGAGAATCTTCACCAGACTTCGATCAATGACGATCCGCTTGATGATGGGGTCATAATAGGTTTCGTTAGACAAGCCGCCGTAAAGAGATAAGCCGGAGCAGCACAGGAAGGCTTTGGTGATGGGGATGCTGCGGAAAGCATCAATGGTTTCCGGCCCGAAGAAAGCAGCTGTGGCGGGATTATACTGACCTCCTACAC
>JAGHUB010000011.1 GCA_018065025.1 Candidatus Equihabitans merdae | reverse complement strand
GGCGACTTTCTGCTGATCTTTGTTTTCAAGATGGGCATCGCCGGTGCCGGTCTTTCCACAGCCATCTCTCAGTTCATCAGTTTCTGCATCCTGCTTTCCATGTATCTTCGTGGCAAGACTCAGGCCAGATTATCTATAAAAAATGTTTGTCTGCGGGGCGGTTACATCAGTAATATTGTACTGACAGGCTTCCCAAGTCTTATCCGTCAATGTCTCAACAGCCTGGCTACCATCTTGCTGAATTACTGTGCAGCCAGATACGGCGATGCAGCGGTAGCGGCTATGAGTATCGTTTCCCGTATCACTTTCTTCACCATGTCCATCGCCATCGGTATCGGACAGGGTTTCCAGCCGGTATCGGCCTTCAACTTTGGCGCCGGACATTTCGACCGCGTGAAGAAAGCCTTTAAGTTTACCTTAATGGCAGCGGAAGTGGTGGTTATCGTATTTGGTATTCCCCTCTTTATCTTTGCGGAGCCGCTGACAGCCATTTTCCGAGATGATCCGGAAGTTATTCATTACGCTATCCGGGCTTTGCGTCTCCAGACCGTGGCTTTTATGGTTATGCCTCTTTGCATGGCTTTGGAAATGGGCTTCCAGAGTACAGGCCAGCGTTTATATGCGTCTCTCTTGTCATCCCTTAGAAGTGGTCTTCTCTTTGTGCCGTCTCTGCTGATCCTGTCAAAGGTTCGTGGTATGGCAGGTATTCAGGAAGCACAGCCTCTGGCTTTGTTCCTGTCCTTTATCATCGGCCTCTTCTACATGCGGAAGTATTACAACCTGATGGATGAGAAGGCACAGGCAGCAACCGGTTGATATTGAAAGGAGAAATATATGGTAGGAATTATCGGTGCCATGGATATGGAAGTGGATGCGCTTGCTGCTGATATGCAGGACAAAAGTATCGTTGAGAAAGCCGGTATGTGTTTCGTAGCCGGTAAATTGTCCGGTCAGGATGCTGTGGTGGTCAAATCCGGTGTAGGCAAGGTCAATGCCGCAATCTGCGCTCAGGTTCTAGTGGATGTTTTCAATGTGGATACCCTGATCAACACAGGTGTTGCCGGTGCTTTGGATGCTGCTCTTAATGTAGGAGACCTGGTCGTTTCCAAAGATGCTGTTCATCACGATATCGATGCCACTGGTATCGGTATCCCCAAAGGCCAGGTGCCTTATATGTCTGTCATGTCATTTCCTGCTGCGGAAAAGCTTATCGAGCTGGCTATGGAAGCTAACAAGAAGGCCAATCCGGAAGTTCAGACCAGCGTTGGTCGCGTGGTCAGCGGCGATGTCTTCGTTAATAGCAGAGCCTTGAAAGAGGCATTGGTTTCACAGTTTGACGGTACCTGCGCCGAGATGGAAGGTGCAGCTATCGCTCATGTGGCCTATCTTAATCAGGTGCCTTATGTGATTCTTCGTGCTATCTCAGACAAGGCAGATGACAGTGCCGATGTAGACTTCCCCACATTTGCCGCCAAGGCAGCGGTTCGTTCCACACGCCTGGTGGAAGAGATGTTGGGAATGATGTGAATCAAGAAGGACGCATTTGGAATTTATTTTGAAATCATTGAGCAGGCCTTGAAGACGATTCTTCAGGAAATGACAGATGGCAGAGGATAATGACCTATCTTGCAATCGTGAAGGACTCAGCTGCGGAGGCTTGTTGTTAAAGAATAGGGAGGATTTAGAATGGAAAAATATATCTTTGGAGTAGACCTGGGTGGAACAACTGTTAAGCTTGGTTTGTTTGACGGCCAGGGCGCACTTCTGGATAAATGGGAGATCGTCACGGTTACAGCCAACAAGGGCGAGCGTATTTTGCCGGATATCACCGATTCCATCAAAGCCAAGATGGAAGAGAAGGGTATCAGTGCAGATCAGTTGAAGGGCATCGGCTTAGGCGTGCCCGGTGCTGTTATGAATGATTCTTATGCCGATCCTTGTGTCAATCTGGACCAGTGGGGCGGCTTCGATGCTGCTGCAGAATTGACCAGACTCTGCGGTGCTCCTGCCAAAGTGGCCAATGATGCCAATGTGGCCGCTATCGGTGAATTCGTCGGCGGTGCAGCCAAGGGTTATACCAATGTGGTTATGATCACTTTAGGAACCGGCGTAGGCTGCGGCATTATCCTGAATAAGCGTCTCCTTCGTGGCTCTCACGGTGCTGGCGGTGAGTTTGGTCATGTGAAGATTCATGATGACTGCCCGGTGACTTGCGGCTGCGGTGGCAAGGGCTGCCTGGAACAGTATACTTCTGCTACCGGTATCGTTCGCTGTGCTAAGCTTGCCCTGGCAGAAAGTGATGGCAATTCAGCTATGGCTAAGTTCGAAAAGCTTACATGCAAAGATGTCTTTGATTGCGCCAAGGCCGGTGACCAGCTGGCGCTGAAAATAGTTGATGATATGGGCCGCGACTTAGGTATGAGTCTGGCCAATGCTGCCAACCTCATCGATCCGGAAATTATCGTTATCGGCGGCGGCGTCTCTCGTGCAGGTCAGATCATCATTGATGCTATCAAGAAATATTATCCCATCTATGCCTTCCCGGCCTGCCGCGATGTGGAATTCAAATTGGCTACACTGGGAAATGACGCCGGTATCTATGGCGCCGCAGGCTTGATTCTGGAAAAATAAAACACGTTCGCCATCATGAAAAAGGGCGTGGCCGAAGCCACGCCCTTTAATTTTTTCAATTTTTAAACGATCTTGCCTTTGCCAACATATACCGGGAAGCTTTCTGTACCGGCCAGAGAAGCGCCTTCGGTGATAGTGACGTCTTTGTCTGTGACGATGTGATCAACAACAGCACCGGCTTTAACCACGGTATCCTGAAGCAGGATACTGTTGGAAACCTTGGCACCCTTTTCGATCTTAACACCACGGAAGAGGACGCAGTTTGTAACTTCACCTTCGATGATACAACCACCGGCGATCATGACATTTTCAGCCTTGGAACCCTTCTTATAGATGGTAGGTGTATTGTCATGAACCTTGGTGTTGACGTTCATGCCGTTTAAGAGAGCAGCCATGTTGCCATTTTCAAGAAGCTTGAGGTTCTCGTTGGCATAAGATGTCAGGCTGGTGATACGAGCTGCATAACCCTTGAATTCATAACCGTAGATATTCAGGTCATTCAGGTGGGGCAGCATGATGTCGCGTTCGAAGAAAACACCACCGGCATTGATAGCATCATGAAGCAGGTTGACCAAGAGTTCTCTGTTGATCAGATAATAGTTCATGGAGTAGTTCTGAACGTCCTGAGTTGTGGGGTTCAGACGGATACCTGTGATGCGGCCATTTTCAGCGATATCGTAGGTGTAATGATAACCCTTGCGATTGTCGATGGAGATGCAGTCTTCCGGAATCTTTTCGTTGATATAAGCGACAGTGATATCGGCGCCCTTGGCTTCATGTTCAGCGATCATAGCTGAGAAATCGAATGTGGCGGCGATATTGGTATCGGCCATGACGATGTATTTTTCTTTCTTCTCAGAAAGCATACGCAGGATACCGGCCAGAGTCGGGATACGACCCATGTGGTCCTGAGAGATATTCTCTGCGAAGGGCGGGAAGATTGTCAGACCGCCGTTCTTGCGAACCAGATCCCATTCACGACCTGAACCCAGGTGGTCCAGCAGGGAGTGATAACGCTTACGGGGAACGATGACAACGTTTTCAATACCGGAATTGACCATGGAGGACAGCAGGAAGTCGATGAGACGATAACGGCTGGCGAAAGGAATGGAAGCCATCAGTCTTTCCTGAACAAGTTCCGGAACCAGTTCATCATAAATATTCGGGAAAATGATACCTATGGCATTGGAATAACTCATACTGTCTCACCCTCCTTAACATTTTCTCTGACCATAGCATCTTTGGAGACGACGGCGTTCTTGCCAACGCAGATGCCCGGGCCTACAG
>JAGHUB010000347.1 GCA_018065025.1 Candidatus Equihabitans merdae | reverse complement strand
CGAAGAACAGCCTCTTGGCTGGTGGCGTCACAACACAGGTGAAAACCGCCGATGCCCTTTACTGCCACGATTCCGCCGGATGCGATGGTGCGGCGAGCCACTGTGATGACGAAAGCATCTGTAATTATTCCGTCCTGCCAAGAAGGGTCAGGCAGCCGGTCCCAATCTATCTTTGACAGCTCTCCCCCACCTGCAAATGCATAAACCTTGGGGCCGCAATTAGGGCAGCACACAGGCTGGGCATCGTAACGTCTGGTAGCAGGATCAGTATATTCACCCTGACAAAAATCGCACATAGGAAATGCCTTCATGGAAGTCCTTTCCCTGTCGTAGGGCAGGGCGTCCAATATGGTCAGTCGGGGGCCGCAGCAAGTGCAGTTAATAAAGGGATGCAGGTAGCGGGGATTCTTTGGATCAAAGAGTTCCCTCTCACAATCGGGGCAAATAGCCAGGTCCGGTGAAATAAAGACCTCACCTGCTGTCTTTTCACTTTCGATAATATCAAAGGATTCATACCGGCCTGTAATCTCAACATTCTCCACATTAATACGAAGGATGGAAGCCATACGGGGCGGTTCATTTTTCAGAAGATCGATAAATGTCTCCAAACAGGATTCTGTTCCCTGGGCTATGATTTCCACGAAAGGTCCCTTGTTGCAGACACTGCCGGTGATGCCGGATCTCATGGCATGACGACTGACCGTAGGTCTGAAACCTACGCCTTGAACGATGCCGTATACACAGATCCGCTTTGTTATCATCAGCCTTTTCTCTCCTGTTTATGAACTATATCCACCGTGCTTTGTTATATCACATCTATATAGCATTAGAAAAGCCACTCCCCGGATTGGGAGTGGCCTCTTCATTATTTATATGCTTGTTGTGCCATGTAAGACATTATTTCTCCGGTTCGATCAGACCGTATGTACCGCCTTTACGTTTGTAGACCACGTTGGTCTCGTCGGTTTCGGCATTGACGAATACGAAGAAGCTGTGTCCAAGAAGTTCCATCTGTACGCAGGCATCTTCCGGATACATGGGCTTGATGTCGAACTTCTTGTCACGATCGATGATGATCTCATCGTCATCCGGGATAATATCGCTTTCGATGAATTCCTTCTGGAAATCTTCCGCTGCATGCTGCTTATCAATGATGCGGCTGCGATATTTGCGCAACTGACGTTCGATGATCTCTTCTACCAGATCGATGGAAACATACATATCTGAGCTGACCTGCTCGGAACGAATGATGCTGCCTTTAACCGGAATGGTTACTTCGATCTTCTGGCGTTCCTTTTCAACAGATAAGGTAACGATAGCTTTGGTTTCCGGTGCGAAATATTTTTCCAGCTTACCAAGCTTGTCTGTTACGGCCTTTCTTAAACCTTCAGTAACTTCGATGTTCTTTCCACTAATAACGTACTGCATAGACTCACCGCCTTTCAGAAGTATTTACACATTTATTATATTCATATATAAATTGTCTGACAAGTCTTGACTTTATTTCCGAAAAATGCTTGTTCGCCATCCAATAAGCCTCTCGACTCTGCAGGAAGTCATCCCAATCAAATTTTCTTAATGACTATCCATTCCCCGGCAAGCCTGAATGACTTGGTGATAATCCATCTTGCCGCCAAAGAGGCTCAGGGCTGAGCCGATGGTGACATCCACGGTTCCGTCAGTCATACGGCGGATTTTCTCGATATCTTCAAAGGAAGCAATGCCGCCGGCATAGGTGATAGGAAAGCCACGGACGGAATCCATCAAGGTAATCAGCTCCTCTGATACGCCGCTGGATTTACCTTCCACATCCACCCCATGGATCAGGAATTCATCGCATTCTGAAGACAGGGTGTGAAGAAGGTCTGCTGTCAGAGGCTCCTCCGTAAATGTCTGCCAGCGGTTAGTTACAATATAGTACTGGCCATCCTTCTGGCGACAGGACAGGTCCAGTACCAGATGCTCACGGCCCACAGCCTGCTTCATTTTCCGGATATTTTCCCAGGAAATGTGGCCTTCATTGAAGACATAAGAGGTGACGATGACATGACGGGCACCGGCATCCATGTATTCTGAAGCATTATCCGCATTAATGCCTCCGCCGATCTGAAGACCCCCTGGATAGGCGCCGAGAGCGGACAAAGCCTCGGCTTTCGTAGCTTCATAATAAGGTGAGTCCTTGCCGTTTAAGATAATGACATGGCCACCGGTGAGCTGATCTTCCTTAAAAAGTCCGGCATAGTAAGCGGCGCCGCGGTCTGACACGAAGTTCTCAGAAGCGGTGTCACCCTGATCTCTTAAGGATCCCCCTACGATCTGTTTTACTTTACCGTTATGTATATCAATGCATGGTCTGAGCTGCATAGTTTCCTCCATTTATTTAATGACTTTACTACTATACCACAGGAAATCAAAAACTCGTTGAAAAATAAGGTTTTCGGGGCTTATTTAGGCATTTTGTCTTGACGAGTTTTCCTTCTTATATTATTCTAGAAGCGCTTTCGAAATGAAGTCTGCAGGAAAGCGGCGCAAAAGCCCACCGAAGGAGTAACACTCTCAGGTGCCCCGAAACATTTCTTAATTCAGGAAATGTGGGGTGAAAACCGCAGATGGATCGAATCTCTGGAGACACCCGTAGAGTCGGGGGCCGAAGGTGAAAGTATTCCACGGAATACGAATCTCTCAGGCAAAAGGACAGAGTCATGCATCACGCATGCTTTATCTTTGTCAGAGAGCCGTCCGGGCTCTTTTTCTTTTGCCGATCTTTGTCCACTTCACTTTTCTCCGGAGACATCCCCCATTTTGAGCAAAAAATAATATTTTTATATAAGGGAGTGTCACTATGGAACAATTCACTGCAATCATTGGTCGTATCGACGACATCGTCTGGGGTGTTCCCCTGATGGCTATCATTCTTCTGGGCGGTCTGCTTCTGACCATCCGTGTTAAGTGCCTGCAGACACACAAACTGCCATTGGCTCTTAAATGGATGTTCCAGAATGAAGATGATGGCGAAGGCGAAATCTCAAGCTTCGCTGCTCTTTGTACAGCACTTAGTGCTACGATCGGTACAGGTAACATCGTCGGTGTTGCCACAGCTGTTTTCACCGGTGGTCCCGGTGCCCTGTTCTGGATGATCGTTGCCGCCTTCTTCGGTATGGCTACAAAGTATTCAGAAGGTCTGCTGGCTGTTAAGTATCGTGTTATCGACGAAAATAACCACAGCCTTGGTGGTCCCTTCTACTATATCGAAAAAGGTATGGGTAAGAACTGGAAATGGCTGGCCAAGCTCTTCGCTTTCTTCGGTATCTGCGCCGGTCTGCTTGGTATCGGTACTATCACACAGGTAAACGGTATCACATCTGCTGCTCAGGGCTTCTTCGATCCCGAAAAGGCTCACATGGTTACTCTGCCGATCCTGGGCACACATTCTATCGTTACTGTTATCGCTGCTATCGTTGTTGCCGGCTTCACAGCTCTGGTTGTTATCGGTGGTGTTAAGCGTATCGCCCGCGTCAGCGAAATCATCGTTCCCTTCATGGCCATTCTGTATTTCGTTGTCGTTATCATCCTGATCATCTGCAACATCACAGCCGTTCCCGCTGCTATCGTTACTATCGTCAAAGCCGCTTTCGATCCCATGGCCGTCACCGGTGGTGTAGTTGGTTCCATGATCGTAGCTATGCAGAAGGGTGTTGCCCGTGGTATCTTCTCAAACGAAGCCGGTCTGGGTTCTGCTCCTATCGCTGCTGCCGCTGCTAAGACAAATGAATGTGTCCGTCAGGGTCTGGTTTCCATGACAGGTACTTTCATCGACACCATCGTCATCTGCACACTGACAGGTCTGTCTATCGTTGTTACAGGTGCCTGGCAGGTTGAAGGTCTGGAAGGTGTTCAGATCACAACTTATGCTTTCCAGCATGGTCTGCCCCTGCCCGCCGGTCTGTCTGCATTTATCCTGATGCTGTGCCTGGTCTTCTTCGCTTTCACAACTATCCTTGGTTGGGATTACTACAGCGAACGTTGTCTGGAATACCTGGTAGGCAACAACAAGACCGTTCTTACCACCTATCGTTGGCTCTACATCCTGGCTGTTCTGATCGGTCCCTTCCTGACAGTAAGTGCTGTATGGACACTGGCTGATATCTTCAACGGTCTGATGGCCTTCCCCAACATGATCGCTCTGTTCGTCCTGAGCGGTGTAGTCGCTAAGGAAACAAAGGATTTCTTCGACAAGAAGAAACACCTGGTATAATAAAATAAAAAAACAAGCAATATAAATAAGCAACATGTAAAGCCGACTTTCCAGTCGGCTTTAACTTAGGAGAATGACATGTATTCAATTAATGAAATCAAAAGTGTAGATCCCGAGATCGCCGAGATCATCGAGAAAGAAATCAATCGTCAGCAGACTCATCTGGAACTGATTGCTTCCGAAAACTGGACCAGCAAGGCCATTATGGCTACCATGGGCAGCCCCCTGACAAACAAGTATGCTGAAGGTTATCCGGCTCACCGTTACTATGGCGGCTGCGAATATGTTGATATGGCTGAAAATCTTGCCAGACAGCGTGCTATGGAACTGTTCGGCTGCACTTATGCCAACGTTCAGCCCCACTCCGGCGCTCAGGCTAATATGGCCGTTTTCTTCGCTCTGCTTCAGCCCGGTGATACATTCATGGGTATGAACTTAAGTGAAGGTGGTCACCTTTCCCACGGTTCAACAGCTAACATTTCCGGTACCTATTACAATTGCGTACCTTATGGTGTTGATGACGACGGTTTCCTGGATTATGACGCTTGTGAACGCATCGCTAAAGAATGCCATCCCAAGATGATCGTTGCCGGTGCTTCTGCTTACGGCCGCGCCATTGATTTCAAGAGAATGCGTGAAATTGCTGACAGCGTTGGAGCTTACCTCATGGTTGATATTGCTCATATCGCCGCTCTGGTAGCTACCGGCCGTCATGCCAATCCCTTCCCCCATGCTCATGTTGTTACCACAACAACTCACAAGACTCTTCGTGGTCCCAGAGGCGGCATGATCCTGTCCACAGCTGAATTCGCTAAGGAACATAAGCTGAACAAGTCCGTATTCCCCGGCCTGCAGGGTGGACCTCTCATGCATGTTGTTGCTGCTAAGGCTGTTGCTCTTAAAGAAGCTCTGGATCCCTCTTTTGGTATCTACTGTGACAACATTATCGCCAATGCCAAGGCTCTGGCTGCCGGTCTGATGGACCGTGGTGTAAACATTGTTACAGGCGGCACAGACAACCACCTGATGCTGGTTAACCTGATTGGTACAGATCTGACCGGTAAGGAAGCTGAAGCTCGTCTTGACCTGGCTAACATCACTGCCAACAAGAACACTGTTCCTCGTGAACCCCTGAGCCCCTTCGTTACATCTGGTGTTCGTCTTGGCACACCGGCTGTTACTACACGTGGTCTGGACGCCGCTGACATGGATCAGGTTGCTGAGGCCATCGCTCTTATGCTTCAGTCCGAAGATAATCAGGCTAAGGCTGCTGCTATCGTCAAGGAATTGACCGATAAATATCCCCTGGAAGCTTAATACTATTAAGTGTTTCTCTCATAACAAAAGAACGGCACACCGCCATGGTGTGTCGTTCTTTTTTGTCTTGGCAAAAAAGCTCGACCCATAATTGGATCGAGCTTTCATATTGATTATGTATCAAGTTAAATGATTAGTCTATGACGTCGGACATATCGTAGAGGCCGGGGCCTTTGCCTGCCAGGAACTTAGCGCCCTGTACAGCGCCTTTGGCGAAGACGGCACGGGAATAAGCTGTGTGCTTGATCTCGATGACTTCGTCCTGTCCGGCGAATGCGACGTTGTGGATACCCACGACTGTGCCGCCGCGCATTGCGGATACGCCGATTTCCTTGGCCGGTCTGGCTTCGTGGCGCTGGCTTCTGTCGTAGACATATTCGTAATCGCCACCGGCGCCTTCGTTAACGGCATCAGCCAGCATAAGGGCTGTACCTGAAGGAGCATCCAGTTTGCGGCGATGATGCATCTCCATGATCTCGGCATCGTAACCGGCCGGTGTCAGTGTGGCAGCGGCTGTCTTCAGAAGCTTCATCAGAAGATTGATACCAAGGGACATATTGGCGGAACGCAGGATAGCAACTTCTTTGGAAGCATCCTGTACCATGGCGATCTGTTCTTCAGAAAGACCGGTGGTGCACAGAACCAGGGGAATGCTGCGCTCTACTGCATAGGCTGTCAGTACATTTACCGCTTTAGCTGTTGAGAAATCAATGATAGCATCGGCGGGTTCAGAACATTTGTCAAAGCTGTCATAGATGGGATAGCTTCTTTCGTCGGAGCAGGCGATATCAACACCGGCTACGATCTGGATATCCGGATCGGCAGCTACGATTTCATCTACAACGGCACCCATGTGACCCAGGGCACCATGCAAAATTACGCTAACCATGATTACAGTACCCCGTACTCTCTCATAGCTTTTTCAAGGGTGACCTTGTGAGCATCTTCCAGCTCTGTCAGAGGCAGGTGAAGCGGGCCAACCTTCCAACCCTGCATAGCCATAGCAGCTTTGACCGGGATGGGGTTAACTTCGCTGAAGAGCTGATCGATCAGAGGCAGAGCTTCCAGCTGCATCTTTGTAGCTTCGGCAGCGCGGCCTTCCAGATAATGATAAACCATATCATGTGTCTGCTTGGGAGCAACGTTAGCCAGAACTGAGATAACACCCAGACCGCCAACAGATAACAGGGGTACGATCATATCATCGTTACCGGAATAGATATCCAGCTTGCCTTCGGACAGCTGAGCCATCTTGGCGACCTGAGCGATGTTGCCGCTGGCTTCTTTGATACCAACGATGTTTTCAACATTCTTAGCCAGATAAGCAGCTGTAGCCGGAGTGATGTTAACACCTGTACGGCTGGGTACGTTATACATGATGATGGGGCAGCCGTTTACGGCTTCAGCGATAGCTGTGTAATGCTTGATCAGACCATTCTGTGTGCACTTGTTGTAGTAAGGTGTAACACAAAGCAGACCATCAGCGCCCAGATCAGCAACTTCCTTGGACATCTCGATAGCGTAAGCTGTATCGTTGGAACCTGTGCCGGCGATAACCGGGATACGGCCATTGACTGTCTTGATGGTGTGAGCGATTGTTGCAACGTGTTCTTCACCAGTCATGGTTGCAGATTCACCGGTGGTGCCGCAGATAACGATGGAGTCTGTGCCCTTAGCGATCTGGTCTTCCAGGATCTCATCCAGAACTTCAAAGTTGACTGAGCCGTCATCATGGAACGGAGTGATGATAGCAACACCTGAACCTTTAAAAATAGCCATAATATTTCCTCCTAAATAAACATGGTGAAAACAGCAAAATAAATCGGGTTATCCGTTTTATCCAAACAACTTCCCACCCATGATAAATTACAAGTTTGTTTTTATTATGATACAAAAGGATATGAACCTTGTCAAATCCCCTAAATACCTAGTGATTATACCACTTTTTATTTACAATGCACGTGTTAAGTGATATATTTTCTAGGTTGTTTTGAGAAATGCATAAATATAGGTAAAAAGTTTCATTTTCCAAGAAACTTAAGGAGTTGTTTTATGAGTCAGATCAAACGAGAAGACATCAGAAATATCGCCATTATCGCCCACGTTGACCACGGCAAAACTACTCTGGTCGACGGTATGCTTCGTCAGTCCGGCGTATTCCGTGCCAATCAGGAAGTACGTGAACGTGTCATGGATTCTGGCGACATCGAACGTGAGCGTGGTATCACTATCTTATCCAAAAATACATCCATCACATACAAGGACGTCAAGATCAACATCGTTGATACTCCCGGCCATGCCGATTTCGGCGGCGAAGTAGAACGTGTTCTGAAGATGGTCAACGGCGTTATCCTGCTGGTCGATGCTTTCGAAGGCACTATGCCCCAGACAAAATTCGTTCTGAAGAAAGCCCTGGACCTTAATCTGCCGGTTATCGTCTGCATCAACAAGATCGACCGTCCGGAAGCCCGTCCTGATGAAGTTGAAGACGAAGTTCTGGAACTGCTTATGGACCTGGATGCTTCCGACGAACAGCTGGAATGCCCCTTCCTCTATGCTTCTGCCCGTGAGGGTACTTGCGTAGCCGACCTGGCCGACGAAGCCAAGGACCTGACACCTCTGTTCGACACCATCATCGACTACATCCCTGCTCCCCAGGGTGATGATGAGAAGGGCACACAGCTGCTGATCTCTACCATCGACTACAACGAATATGTAGGTCGTATCGGTATCGGTAAGATCGACAATGGTTCCGTTAAGGTCAACGGTGATTATCTCCGTGTCAACTTCCACCATCCGGAAGTCAAAGAGAAAGTTCGTATCACCAAGCTCTATGAGTTTGATGGCCTGGGCAAGGTAGATATCAAGGACGCCGGCATCGGTTCTATCGTAGCCGTTTCCGGTATCAGTGATCTGCAGATTGGTGACACTATCTGTGCCATCGACGAACCGGAAGCTATCCCCTTCCAGAAGATTTCTGAGCCCACTATCGCCATGAACTTCATCGTTAACGATTCACCTCTGGCCGGTCTTGAAGGCGACTACTGCACTTCCCGCCAGATCCGTGATCGTCTGATGCGTGAACTGAACACAGACGTTTCTCTTCGTGTCTCAGATACTGAAAGCACTGATACTTTCAAGGTCAGCGGCCGAGGCGAACTGCATCTGTCTGTTCTCATCGAAACCATGCGTCGTGAAGGTTATGAATTCGCCGTCAGCAAGGCTGAGGTTATCTTCAAGACAAATGAAAAGGGTCAGAAGATGGAACCCCAGGAAATCGCTTACGTAGACGTTCCTGAAGAATACACCGGTACAGCCATCAGCATGCTGTCCGAACGTAAGGGTGAACTCCAGGGCATGACTACTCTGTCTGATGGCACCACTCGTCTGGAATTCGCTATTCCTTCCCGTGGTCTCATCGGTTTCCATGGTCCCTTCCTGACAGCTACCAAGGGTACCGGTATCATCAACAGCGTCTTCGACAGCTACATCCCCTACAAGGGTGACCTGACCTACAGACGTAATGGTTCCCTGATCGCCTTCGAAGATGGTGAAGCCGTCACATACGGCCTCTTCGCTGCCCAGGAACGTGGTGCCCTCTTCATCGGCCCCAACACCAAGGTTTACTCCGGCATGGTTGTTGGTGAAAGCGCTAAGCCCGAAGACATCGAGCTGAACGTCTGCAAGACCAAGCACCTGACCAATACACGTTCTTCCAGTGCTGATGAAGCTCTGACTCTGACACCGCCCCGTATCATGTCCCTGGAGCAGTGCCTGGACTACATCGACACAGACGAACTGCTGGAAGTCACTCCCGAAAGCCTGCGTATCCGCAAGAAGATCCTGGATTCCAGACTGAGAAAGAGATCTCATTTCAAGTAAATCAAAATCAATTCTGAATCACATAGAAAGAGACGAACCCCCGCGGGCTCGTCTCTTTTTGCTTGTGTTCTACTTGTGCTCCGGCTTGCCTCTGGTTTTTTGGCTCCGGAGAAGCACTTTTTTGCTATATACCCATAATTCATGCGCATCCTCCGGCTTGCCTCTGATTTGGTCATGATTTCTGGATCTGGTGACGCTCTTATCTTGCTATATACCCATAATTCAAACGCATCCTCCGGCTTGCCTCTGATTTGGTCATGATTTCTGGATCTGGTGACGCTCTTATCTTGCTATATAC
>JAGHUB010000181.1 GCA_018065025.1 Candidatus Equihabitans merdae | reverse complement strand
GAGATAAGCATGGCCTGGTGCTTGGTGCCATGGATGGTATCCGTTATAAAGAAACCAATATGCAGTTGGAGCCCGGCGACACCTTGTTCGTCTACACCGATGGCGTGCCTGAGGCCAATGATATAGACAACCAGCAGTTTGGTATGGAACGGACCTTGCAGAGCCTGACAGATCACAAGGACCTGCCTATGGAAGATATGCTGAAGGCTGTTAAGGTAGACATCGACAAGTTCACAAAGGGTGCACCGCCCTTCGATGATATGACCATGTTGGCTCTTCGTTATGAGCAGAATCTGGTGACAGAAGGCGTTACCGTCACACCGGATATGGACAACTTCCAGAAGGTCATGTCCTACGTGGAAGAGACTTTGGAGAAAGCTCAAGTCACCATGAAGCAGATCAATAAGGTCAGCCTGGTAGTGGACGAACTCTTCACCAATCAGGTCAGCTACTCCGAAGCCGAGTGGGTTCAGTTTATCTGCCGCGTAGACGATGAGAAGATCGAACTCTATCTTCGCGATAACGGCGTGCCCTACAATCCCCTGGAGGCAGCGGAACCCGATATCACCTCCGATGCAGAAGACAGACCTATTGGTGGTTTGGGCATCTTCTTAAGCCGTAAGATGATGGACGATATGTCCTACCACTACGTCAACGGCATCAATGTGGTGAAGGCAATGTTGAAGCGGTAAGATATGGAAGAATTAAAGTTATAGGATATTGATTCTGAATTTGAAGCAAGTTACGGATGCAGTTTCCCTCACCTCATCTTGGTCAGCACATACCCGAATTTTATCCACTTGCCCATGTCTTCCTGACTGTCGCTATCCACATAAAATGTCTCGCCGTAACCATTGATGGGTTCCAGTCGGCAGGGGCTTGTCTGGTAGAATTTTCGAAGATACACACAGCCGGTTTCTGTATTCAGGAAGATACCGGTGTCGCCGTCCCGAATGGGACGCTTGGAGATCAGCAGGATATCATTTTTCAGATAGACGGGATGGAGGTGGTTACTGGTGACTCGGATGCCGCAGGTGATTTCATTGCCGTACTTTCTGCGGTAGCCGGCTATATTCACC